>JAHKAY010000030.1 GCA_018825785.1 Chloroflexota bacterium
AGCGTGGCTGAGGTGAGTCAGGGATTGTCTCAGGAGGGCTGGCAGCACATCACTTGGCGCGAGGGGTCCAAGGGACCCATGACGAGTCGTTTTGCTGCCATACGCGTCTTGCCCAGCCATTCTTATCAGCATGGCGGCGACTGCCACTCTGACCTGCTGCATGAAGCCCCGGGTTTCCTGGGTTCTGGCTTCGGCAGCGTTAGCTTTGTCTTTGTTTTCCTGGGACACATTAGCTCCTTTCAATGTTGAGGTTCTAGTCTACTACCCCATCAGGAGCTTGCGCCACCACCCAAAGTGTACGGTTTTAGTGGCCTTAAAAGTGTCCCATTTTAGCTGACGGTCTACACACTTTGTCTCAGGCGGGGGAGAGGTAAGGCCGGAGGCTCTGGAACTCCTTGTAGCAGTAATTGACAGGGTTCTCCGGGAAGGCTTTTCGCCCCGGGTCCAGGATAGCCAGGCGGTTTATCCTGTAGCTTTTTGGGCCTAGGGGAGAGAGATGTCCCTTTATCGTGCAGAAGCCCAGGAAGGCGTCCAGGCGTTTTTCCAGGGGGGGAAGGGCGAGAAGCCTGGGGTCCAGGTTTGCCCCGTTCTGGGATAGCTCCCTGGCTCTCCTCTGGAGCCATTCCCGCAGGCCCTCCCGGGTGATGGTCTCCTGGCCCCGCTGGACTGCTTCCATAATAAACAGGCTTCCCAAATGGCTCATAGTGATAACCCCGGCCCGGGCCAGGGACTGCCGCACATTATCAATCATTTTCTTCCGGGGCAGGTTATCGGCGGGGACCTCCGGGCCGAAGGTGACGAAGACCTTCGTCCTGCCCGTTGTCATGAAATCGTAAACAATGTGGATGGGTAGGAACCTGACGGCGGTCCCCGACTGCCGGACAACCCGGTAGAGGATGCTCTTGAATGGCAGCATGGAGCCGTCCAGGGATGTATTGCCCTCCGGGGCCAGGAACAGGGTCTCCCCCTGCCTCAGGAGGGAGGCAAAGGTCTCTATCTGTTTACGGGCCAGGGCCCTCTGGACCTCGGCTACGCATCGGCACATGTCTTCCCGTATCAGGCCACAGTCCCACTTTTTCTGCAGTAGCCTCCGGTAGCGCCAGGAGAAGAGGTCGCGGATGGAACGGGAGCCGAGGGTCTTCTTTGGCTGGCCCAGCCACGAGGCCAGCATTTCCAGGGCCTCGGGCCTGACCAGCTGCTCCAGTCTCGGATTGCCCCAGGCGTGCTGGAGTTCCCATAGCATCTGGTTGACCTTGGTATCAGCCAGCTGGTGCATGGGATGGGCCCTCAGGGCCATCAGGGCGGGGCCTATGTTCAGGGCGAAGGCCAGCCTGCCCAGAAGGCCCCGGAGCTTGAAGTAGACGGCCAGGCCGCCTGGGTAGAAGAAGTCCTCCCTGGTGAAGAACCAGGGCCTTTTCCCGGGCCAGAAGCCCCGGCGGAAATGGACCAGGGGACCCAGGATTGGGATGTCCGGGTCCCGCCGGTGGTTGATAACGATGATGGTGGAGGGGGAGCGGGTAAAGTTCCTCTTCCCCCGGACCTCAATGCTGTAGAAGAGCCGCGTCCCCACCTGGAAGACCATCGCCAATAGGCTGGCAAAGAGCTTGTCCGCTGCCGTAATGCCTCGCATGCCGAGGTATATTCTCCTACCCCTCTCTCCCCTTGTCAAGGCTCCGCATCTTCTCCGCCTGCCACGGCCCGGGTGGTTACGGGGTGGTGGGGTACAACTCGTCTCCCGGGAATACCTGGAGGGGATGGGGGGCGGAGGGCCTCTGCCGGGGGGGGGAAGGGGGAATGCCCCCTGGGGGAGGATGAAGGCCTGGCTGGGGGGGGAAGGGGGAATGCCCCCCTGGGGGAGGATGAAGGCCTGGCTGGGGGAGGATGAAGATGGCCTTAAAAGAAGGTCTTAAAGGCCCTCTTTATCTCTTGAATGGGGGCAAGAAAACCACCAGAGTATGGCTGTTCTTGGAGGAGGAAAGCAGGATGGGTAAGGGAGAAACAGCCGAATGCCAAAACTGAGAGCAGCCATAAAGAGCCGACTTCTTCTTCCTCTGGTGCTGGCCGGCAGTATACTGGTCGGTCTTCTTCTCATACCAAGCAATCCATCTCTGGCCGTTGGTGTCAGCCTTACGCCTACCCCCGGAACTGTAACCCAGCCCAATTCCCTCTATCTCTATTTCACCGTTACCATCGGTCCCTCAGAGCGCATACCGGTCACCAACACAACTATCCGCATCCGGACCTCCCCCACCGGCCCTGATGTAGCCACCGGTGTTATCGGCCCCACAGGGGCCCTGGTTTCCTCTTCACCGTCCGGGGTCTTCACCGGTGCCTCCCTCCTTTCCCCTGCCAGCTTGTCTCCTCTCTACGGGTATGACATCCTGTATGGCTATCAGGCGACTACGGGGTACACTCTGGGCCCCACAACAGGTTATGGCTATGGCTACGGCTACGGCTCTGCCAGTGTCTTGACTATAAGCTATGTGGCTTATGTTAACAGTAGCAGTCTTTCCGCGGGGAGCTACTATGCCCGGGCGGAGGTAGACACAGGGACTGCCACTGTCTTTCCCTCCACCTGGGTCACTTTCTCTGTGACAGCAGCACCCTACGTACCACCTTATGGGCCGCCTTATGTGCCACCTGCTCCTACCCCTACTCCCGCGCTCACGCCTACGCCTGTCCCCACTGAGACACCGACCCCCACCCCCACGCCTGCGCCT
>JAHKAY010000031.1 GCA_018825785.1 Chloroflexota bacterium
CTTGCTTTGCGGCAGGGCCGTCGCTCTCTCCCGCATGGCAGGGAGATGGATGGTAGCCCGCGGCGATGCACTTCGGCCCTTCAGGCTGGCCTTGCTTTGCGGCAGAGCCCTCTCTTTCTGTCCTTGGCGGGGGAGCCGTCCTTTTCTCACCGTTGCAGGGAACATGACTCTGCCTGCCGGCGTTTCCCTGGCAAGGGGCACTGCTGTTATCCCCAGTTGCCCTGGGAAGGGCAGCGGCCCTTGACGCCTCCGGAGATAGGCTATGAGTCCCGCCCCCTCCAGGGCGATGATGGCAATTCCCGGGACGGCAACCAGGAGGATGAAAAGCCAGGGGGTCCGGACATAGGACCAGAGATATCCCAGCAGGGGGATACTGAACCACGACCGCCCAATCACGTTCGCCTCCGACGTCACATCTATGTCTTCGCTCCCCGAGGCATCCCCCCTGGTGATGAAGTTCAGGGACCCGTTGGCGTCGGTCTCTATGGCCACTACCCTGTGGACGACCCTCAGGGTGGAGCGGGCTGGGTCCGAGGAGTTGTAGGCGATGATGTCACCTACTTGGATTTCGGCGGCGTCCACGGGCCTTACGGCTATCACCGCGCCCAGGGGGATGGCCGGGCTCATGCTCCCGCCGATAACGGTGAGGAACTTCAAGTCGGTGAGCCGGGGTGCCAGGAGAAAGAAGGCCTGGGCCAGGAGGACCAGGACCAGGAAGGCGTTAACGGCAATTCCGGCTATTTTTGTGGGAGTGCCTGGTTTCACTTTCGCCCCCTTCTCCCCGGGGGGAGGTTGCCCTCCCCCCGGGAACAATCTCTAGCCTACTACGGGTTGTTGGTGGTCTGCTCGGCGTCGTAGACGAAGGCCACGGTAGCGCTGGTCCCCTGGTAGGCGTTGCCTGTGCCCACGGGCAGGGTGACCTTGAACCGCAACCTCTCGCTCCCCGAAGCAGCCAGGTTCCGGTCGCCGGCCTGGTTACCCTGGGTCGGGTTGCCGAAGGCCGCTGCCGACAGGACCCCGTCCGCGCCGTAGATGGCGGCCTCCCCTACGGTATCGTCGGCGGTGTACCAGGTGCCATCCAGCCCCGCACCCGTCACCACATCAATGGTGAGATCAAGCTGTTCGTCCAGGGCGCTGGAGCCATCCGGGGTTGTGGTCATGGCATAGCGCAGCGCCAGGTTGCCGCTATTGGTCACCTGGAGCCCGCTGTAGTTCACATTCCCCGGGGCCATCTGGGTAACGGTGAACATCGCCGTAGCCGGGGTAAGGGCTACGTCCACCGTGCCCGCCGTGAAGGCGTTGGCCGGGCTGGTCGCCTGGTCAGTGAAGACGGCCATGGCCCCCAACATGAACATGGTTGACACCGCTCCGATGAGCAGGAAACCCCACAGGACCCGACGGACTAGACTTTTGCCTTGCATTCGACACCTCCTTTTTTGGTATGACTCCATAGAAACACATGAGGATTAAGAAGGGGGTTGAGAAAGGCCCTGAAGGGGGTAAGCTATGGCAAAGAGACGGTCAAGCTTGATAAAGATGTGGTTAAGGGATGGGACTTTTTACCCCCATTACCTCTTGGGGAAGGGGGCCATTCTTCCTAGAGTTGCCAGAGAATTCACAGCCATAGCAAAGCTGAGGGGCACAACATTGGGTATATCACTTCAGGCGGGGGGGGGATTCAGTCGGGGAGCATATTCCCTCTTTGGGACCCCCTGCGGGGGACACAGAGCCACGGAGAGGGATCGAACCTCCGCTCTGCGGCTCACAGGGAAGCCGTCGCCCGAAAGAACCGCATTGGGCGCATCGTGGATGGCTACCTGCCAGGGGTACGAGACGCTTTCTCCAATCCCCGGTCTCTCCAGGCGAGGGCATTCCTGCACTCTCAGCTCGATCCCTTCGCCGTAGTCCGTGCCGGGGAGGAAGCGAAAGGGCTAATCCTGTCAAGGTACCGAGTCCCCGAAGAGATAAGGCGGGAGAAGCGACGGCGCAACCCGGCTAAGGGCAGCGGCCGTACTCTGAGGAAGAAAACCCAGGGGATGGCCTCTGAGGTGGACCCCATTGTTAGGACAGGGAAGAGGCCATATTAAGAGCGGGCCCTGCCGTCCTCAGACTGCTTGGTGTTGAAGATTCTACCACACCTCCTTCCGTAGCTTCCATAGGGATTGAGACGTACGCCTCTCCCGGTGTCCGGTAGCCCAGGGCCTGGTGGGGACGCTGGGTGTTGTAGAAGCGGAAGTAGTCCCCGATCCCGGTCCTGGCCTCTCTGCCATCCTGGTATGCTTTCAGATACACCTCCTCGTACTTGACCGTGCGCCACAGCCGCTC
>JAHKAY010000032.1 GCA_018825785.1 Chloroflexota bacterium
CACCGAATTTACCATATATGATGTGAACTGGGCAGCGCAACTGTTCCAGCCGGCGAATGACCACAGGTGCACCAGTGTAAAACTGATGCTATGGAAGCTAGGTGCTCCACCTGCCGACCTGACTGTAGACCTCAGAGGCTATAAGATCGCAAGCGTCGCCACCTATCCTGTCCCAGGTGACACCAACCTGGCGACAGGGACGATACCAGCAGCGGGTTTAGGCGGCAGCCCGGGTGCCCTGGTGGAACTGGTCTGGCCGACACCAGTTGACCTGTATGCCGGCCATCACTACTGGCTCGTAGCCCATACTGCCGGTGGTGCCGCTGCTAACAGCTACAAGTGGAGAAAGCAGGCCGCAGGAACTATAACCTATGACCGGGCTAACCCTGACTTTGGTGGGACTATCTTTTACTCTGCCCACAGTAGCGTCAACTCAGGCTCTACCTGGACTGCCGCGGCCCAGCAGTACATATTCCAGGAGCTGGGGCAGAGCATCGGGGAGTTTGAGTTTGGTGGCTGCGAGCTGGCGGGCATAGCCTTCGCCGACCCCAATGGTAGCTTTCAAGTCCGCCGCTTCTTCTGGAACAACTGTGGCGTGGCAGTGGATGTGAAGGAAGCGGGTATACAGGTGCCCATGGAAGGTCACTATAATGCCACCCTCGAGGCCCCGTGGCGCTACCCCTTCCTGGTAGCCCGAGATGTGGTGGCCCCAACCATTAGTGTTCTTAATACCGAGATTCTGCTCGTCACATACACATTCCAGATTACCGTATAAGCTGCGATGGTTCTTGACAGGAGGCTGAAAAATTGACTGAGCAGCTCCTCCAGTGCGTCCTGGGCCTCCAACCGTAGGCCTGCTGGAGGGGAGGATCGGAAGGCTTGAGGGGATGATGGAAGTCATTTTGGCCCTGACCCTGGCCACCCTGGCCGCCGTGGTGGGTCCACCCCTGGCCCAGGTCCTGGTCAACCACCAGCAGAAAAGGAAGGGAGGTGCGGATTAGATGGCGTGGGAGCAGGTCGCCGCGGCCCAGGTCTCAAGCCAGGGCGTCCAGGGAGATGCCTGGAGAAGCCTTGAGGAGCTGCCGGTCGGCACGGAGGGCTACCTCTCTTTCCAGGCCCCTGGGATAGGCCCTATCATGGACGCTGGCGGTGTGGAAGCCATAGTCCGGGGGGTGTTCTGGGCAAAGGGAGTAGACATCAAGGTGCTGGACTGCTACGGGCAGGGTGACAACGGCTACATCCGCTTCACGGGCTCCCCGGCAGGGGTCGTGGCGATCCTCATAGCCGTTGCCGCTGTGCTCGAGATCCTGCTCTACCTCGGGATAGTCGTGGTTGTGGGGCTCTTCATCTGGAAGGCTGTGAGTATCATACAGAAGCTGGTAGAGCACCCGGAAGCCATCTTGCTCATTGGGGGTTTTGTCCTCGGTGGACTATATCTAGCAGGGAGGAAAAAGTGAAAAGGGAAAACGTAGGCAAAGTCCTTCTGGGAACGGGCATAGCGGTGGGTACGCTTGCGCTTTTGACCAGGGGTGGGAAGGCGGCAGCGGCACCGCCGGCGAGCCTTGTCGACCAGTACCTGGCAGAGATAGCCGCCGCCACCACGTATGCACAGCTGGACGGTATCCGGTACAGGTTTGAGGCGGACTATACAGCCGGCAAGTTCACCTATGACCTGTACGCGGTCCTCTACAGCGCCTATGCTCAAAGGTACACCCAGATAATCCCATAAGCCGGTTCCTGAGAAGGAGGGCCCATGAATAGAGGACAAAAGGTGGTCCTCGGTGTTGCGCTAGTAGGTGGAGCGGCTCTTGGCATATCAGCCTTATCAAAAGGGGCCAAGGCTGCACCGCCTCCGGTTGTGCCTCCCTCTCTGGTGGAGGGGTACCTCAGCGACATAGCGGCTTGCCTTACCCTGGACGCTTTGGCGGCGGTGAAGACACGCTTTGATGCCGACTATGCAGCAGGAAAGCTCACCCAGGCGGAATACCAGCAAGTCTACGCCGCCTACACAAAGCGCTACGGCGAGCTCCAACTGGTTATTAGTGCCCTCGATGTAAGGTTTGAGATGCCCGATGCCTACATGCCGGCACCGTCTGTTACTGTTGACGGCGTTGTTGTGGGAACGGCCCCCCTTGTGTGGCAGACCACACCTGGGACCCACACCGTCAGCTGGCAGGATAGGCCCGGCGGCCTTAACCCTACGCCTGGCGTAGCTTACTATCAGGCACCTGCTTCTCAGACAGTTACTATAGTTGAAGGGCAGACGCTTATGGTGACAGGCATCTACACCATCGTGCCGACATCGCCGCCAGACATCCGCCTTGATGCCTTCAGCTTCAGCGATGTGCAGCCCTTCTTGCCCAGCAGCACACACATAGCCTACATCAACATCACCAACCCGACGGACAGGACCATTCAGTACCTCGTCTATGCCTATCCCAGCGACCCTGGTGACACCGGCGAGCCTGCGTCTCTGGGAAGTTCGGACCTGGGCCTAATACCGCCGGGCTCCTGGAGCACCCAGTTCAGCATCCAAATGCCGGCAGCCGCGGGGACGTACCCCATCTGGCTCCGCTTCTATGAGTGGAAAAGCGGGGGCTTCCAGGCTTTCATCAAGAGGGTCAACACCGGGCAGTCCGTGACTGTGGCTCCCTCTCCCTCTCAATGGCCTATCCAGACGCAGCTCGCCTCCATCATGCCCTATCTTGTCCTTGCCGGGGTGTGGAGGTACAGCCTCTACTGGACCTACCAGCCGGCCAACCCCGGGGCAACCAACCTCTTTGAGCTGTTCCTCGGGGAGACGGTTGAGATAAATGTGACCCAGCCCTGCACTCTCGTGTACAGCGGGTGGACCTGGAACCTGGCGGCAGGGTACAACACGATAGCCTGGGGCTCTCCGCCGCCGCCACCGCCCCCTCCGTGGCCTATCGATGACCAGCTGGCCTCCATCATGGTCTACGTGGTGGATGTCTGGGTCTACAGGGGCGGGGCCTGGTATGTGTATGTGGCCTACAACAAGCCCCAGAGCAACCTCCAGGAGCTCTACCCGGGCGAGACAGTGTACGTGGAGGTCCTGCAGTCGTGCACCCTCAGCTATGGCGGGAAGACGTGGCCCCTGCAGGCTGGGCAGAATACCATAACCTGGTAGGAAGAACTATACATGCAGAACCCAGGGCTACGCCCTAGCCAGGGCTGAGCTGCTCCATGCGCTCCTTCAACGACCGCCTGGCCCCGGTGCTCCCAGGGGCTCGTTGGGGCTATGCTGTTTTTCCTGGCCATCAAAGAGCCCGGACTCCGGGACAAGATCCTGACCCTCCCCGGCCCCTGGGGGACTCTGTTGGTCCAGTACTACTTCAGGAAGAGGCCCGAGGGATGAGCCAGGACCCGTCCCTTGCCGAGCTGCTCGAGGAGCAGGCGAACTTTACTGGGGCTGGAACGTTAGTTATAATGGAGGGGAGGTAGAGCCATGTTCAGAGTAGCGATGCTCGTCAGCTCAATTGTTTTGCTCCTCTTGGCCGCCTGCATTCAGGTAGCTCCCACACCTGCGCCCGCTGCAACACCCGTTCCGGCTCCCTTTCTTAGGGCGTACGCAGAAAGCTTTCTTTCCCGGTTCGGCGTCGTAGAGGTTGACGCGCCCACGAGGCTTACCCGTGATGAGGCCCTTAGTCTCGGGCGTGATTACCTGGGCTCACTTTGGTTCCTCGGGCGGTCTGAGTATCTCGTTGACCAATTGCAAGCTCTTCCTGTTCGCTACACCGCTGACCCCAGCTATTTTGAGTACGGGAAGCTTTCCTGGTTCCTGGTGGCGCCACCCACAGCAATGCGGTTGGCACCCCATGGGGGGCCCGTAAGGCCACCAGCCGAGCCGGACCAGCCGCAGACGTTGTACTGGCCCGCCATCGTTGTCGTCATGCTTGACGACCAGACGGGTCTTTTCTGGGGTGGTTCGCTGGGCAACCAGGGGGCGTCAGGGCCTTCCGCGACACCTCGCCAGATGACGGCCCTCAATTCATATGCGGAGACCTATGGGTGGTGGCCCGTGTGGTTCCAACTCCGCCAGTATGACGGGAAGCCCTTACCAGACTCGGCAATCTTGGAACTGAAACCCCCGGACCAGTTGTTGGCAAATTGAAATTCAAAACAGCCCGCAGGCGGCGAGCGGGAACTTCTCCGGGGCGGAGCGTTGACCATAATGTACTACAATGAAGAATGGAGGTCGAGCCATGTTCAGAGTATCGATGCTCGTCAGCTCAATTGTTTTGCTCCTCTTGGCCGCCTGCATTCCCGCATTTCCGGCGCCCGGGCCTCTTGGTACGCTGGCGCCGGGCCTGACATCTTACGAGTGGTACGTGGCCCAGCTTCAGACTCCATCGCTCACGGCATTCTTTCAGCTCTCGCCCGGAATGACAGCCACCTGGGAGGTCAGTCCCGACAGCAGGCGCTTCGCTTATAAGGCGGAAGCTGGAGCCAAGCGGCTCATGGTTGTTGACGGCGTGGGGGGCAAGCTGTACGACGACGTGAGCGTGCCCTCCTACATGATGCCCTTCAGTTCGCTCTTCAGCCCCGACGGCCGGAGGTTCGCCTATGCCGCCAAGGAGGGCACCAGGTGGCTTATGGTCTTGGATGGCACAGAGGGAAAGGAATACGACGGTGTCGGCGACCCCTATTTCAGCCCGGATAGCAGGAGGCTGGCGTACACGGCAGGCGCAGGCGGCAAGCCGTTCTGGGTCGTTGACGGGGTGGAGGGCTGGCAGTACGACTACGTCGGCGACCCCCGGTTCAGTCCCGACAGCCAGAGGTTCGCGTACAGGGCCCGGGCGGGCACCAAGTTCTCCGTAGTAGTCGATGGAGTGGAGGGCGGGCAATACGACAACGTCAGTAGCCTCTGTTTCAGCCCCGACGGCCGGAGGTCAGCTTATGCGGCTGATGTGGGTGACAAGAGGTTTGTGGTTGTGGACGGGGTCGAGGGCAAGCAGTACGACTCAGTCACCAACCTCTTCTTCAGCCCCGATAGCAGGAAGTTGGCCTATACGGCGACGGTGGCTGGCCAGCATTTCGTCGTGGTAGACGGGCAAGAGGGCAAGCGATACTACGGCCTCGGCGAGCCCGTCTTCAGCCCCGATGGCCAGAGGCTGGCCTACACGGCCAGCGTAGGCGACAAGAGACTCGTGGTCCTGGATGGGGTGGAGGGCAAGCAGTACGATGACGTCATCCAGCCCGTCTTCAGTCCCGATAGCCGCAGGCTGGCCTACGCGGCCATGGTGGGATTTGACTGGCTCATGGTTGTGGACGGGGTGGAGGGGAAGCCGTACGGCTATGTCAGCTACTCGACCAGAGGTGGCATGTTCAGCTCCGACAGCCAGAGGCTGGCCTATGTGGCCAGGGCAGGCGTTAAGAGGTTCGTGGTCCTAGACGGGGTGGAGGGCAGGCAGTACGACTACGTTGACGGTCCCCGCTTCAGTCCGGATAGCCAGAGTTTCGTCTATGCGGCTGAAGCAGGCGGCAAGAGCTTTGTGGTGGTGGACGGGGTCGAGGGCAAGCAGTACAATTCGGTGACCCCGCCCCTGTTCAGTCCTGATGGCAAGCGGTTGGCCTACGCGGCCAAAGCGGGCGCGAGGTGGCTTGCGGTTGTGGATGGACTGGAGAGCAGACAATACGACCGCCTCATGTCGGAGATTGTCTTTGACTCTCCCGATAGTTTGCACCTCCTGGTGCTGCAAGGCAATATCATCTATCTGGTGGAGCTGAAGATAAGCTGAGGCTGCAACTAGAAGGGGCTGCCCGCACCGCGGTTCGCTTCGCCCTGAACCCGGTAGTCAGGCCCGGAGAGGGTCACCACCTTGCCCAGCCTGCGGTCCTGGAGGCGGGAGGCAATGCGGGGAGACAGCTGGGCCTCGGGGACATTCCTGGTGACCACCAGGGGAAGGCCCTTGATGTAGCGGTGGTCTATGAGGGTGTCCAGCTTCTCGGCAGCCCAGTCCGTCAGCTTCTCCGTGCCCAGGTCGTCCAGGATGAGAAGAGGAGCGTCTAGCTGCGCCAGGACTTCCCTGTCAGTCATTAGCTCCGTTCAGTGTCTATAAAGGTGGCCATACTTGCCCCGGGTCATGCGGGCCTCCAGCCCCTCAATGTCGCCGTGCTCGCGCCGGGGTTCGGTCCCTATGAGGGGTACTTTCATAGACCTCCTTTGCGGGCCCCTGCCCCTTGAGGCAGACGAACTGTATATCGGCCGGCGCCCCGGTAACCTCCATCAGAGTCCTCCGGGCAAGGGAATATAGAGATCGGTTGAGGTTCTCTTCCTGCGCCCTTGTCTCTACATCCACTACCAGGAGGCCGTCTGGGTCGTAGCCGAGGGCCTTAGTATTCTGTAGCCAGGTGGCAAAGTTGGCCTTGGTGACCTGGCGCCGTAGGCTGGGCAGGACCTTTTTCCACAGTTTTCGGGCCTCGTCGGCCCTTTCGTATATCTGTAACGGTGTGTAACGGTTACTCTCTGCCTCTGCCTCTGCCTCTGCCTCTTGGGGATGGGGGGTGTTGGGGGGAAGGGCCTGGCGTTGCCTCTCCCTGGCCCGCTCCCGGTAGCGACGCACCCGCTCCCGGACCGCCTCGGGCCGGTCTGATGGGGCTACCGCTTCCCTCTCTTCATAGTTGACGATATAGAGAGTGGCCCCATTCCAGGCCAGGGTGCCCAGGCTAGTGAGCTTCGTGACCATGCTCTCCAGGACGGGGAGGTCAGGGGCCTCCAGGTGGACGGCCCGGGCGACCTGCTGGAGGGTGAGAGGTTGGCCCCCGGCGGTGAGGGCCCCGCCGGCGTCGAGCTCCCCGGCCAGCATGAGCAGCCGCCACCAGGCCCCCTGCTCGGCCAGGGTCAGTGTCAGCAGCTTTAGGTTGTGCAGGCTGTCCAGCCACAATCTTATCCAGGGGAGGGGGCGGGGCATGGCTAGGCGCCTGAGGGGGCCTGGCCCCCTACCTGAGAAAACCACCTCCCGGCCCCGGCGAGGGGTGGGATACTGGTCCCCTCCCGAAAACGGCCGCTGCGGGCCTTAGGGGCCTGTTGTATCTGGGGCCCCGGCCCGGGCCCCCGTTTGGTTCGCACTATATTGCTTATGATTGCAGCTCCTCCTATCTGGCCCCCTGGCCCGGCTACAAAACCCCCTTTCCCCCGCCCTACAACTTTATGTTCGGGGGGAAGGACCGGGCGGAGGGGGCCGGCGGGTGGCCACCCGCTCAGCCCCGCGCCCGGGGACGCTATGGTGCCCCGGCCGGAGCAATAGAGAAAAAGGGGCGGGCTAAGCTTACCGGGCTTGACACCGCCCCGTAGGCTATCCTATCCCTCAGTTGAGTTGACGTTCTCCCCACGGCTAGAGTTGGTCAAGGGGTCCCCGCATCAGGTCTTTTTCTTAAAGCCCCGGCAGCCGGCCGGATTGGCTCGTCTGTGAGGTTTGCCGCTTGTTATGGTTGTCGCTATATTTCAACATGAGCTGCACGACCCGCCGCACCTCATCCTCCTTAGGGGCGGTCATGAGCTGCCACACCCCCCGGGCCTTTCTGACGTCTCCTATGCCGTAGTCATAGACGAGCTGGCCGATGAGGACCGCCAGGTCCGGCGGGCAATCCTCAGCCCGGCTAAGGAAACCGTGACAGACATCGATAAATTCCTGGCGCGTGTACATTGGGAAACGAGCATGCAGGGCGAAGCGAGACAGGAACTCCCGGGGCATCTTGACCGAGCTGTTGCAGGCAGCAAGCACCATTGTCTCCAGCTTGATCCCGCGGGACTTCCGGCTCTTGGTCTCCAGCACCTCCCCACTCTCCATCAACCCCAGGAGCACGGAGTAGCACTCGTTGTCCATCTTGTCGGCCTCGTCCAGGAGAAGGACTGAGGGCTGGTGCTCGAAGAGGGCATCGGAGAGCCC
>JAHKAY010000033.1 GCA_018825785.1 Chloroflexota bacterium
AGAGGTCCTGGAAGTCGAGGGGGATGTTCTCCTGGCCCAGCTGAAACAAAATGGGCGGCCTGGCCGAGCTGAGGGCAGCGGCCGGCACTGACCCCTGGGGAACTATCTTGGTTTCCGCGGTCTCTGCCTTTTTCGCCTTTGTCGCCTTTTTCGCCGTCGGCCTGGTCGGATACAGCACCCCGGTTACCGGGTCCGCCCAGCCCAGCCTCTTGTGCTCATCGCCCTTGTGGTGCTTGAAGTGGACGGAGAAGGCGTTTCCCTTCTCCGTCTCATAGCCGCACGAGCACTTATACATTCTACGTTCTACGTTTCTACGTTTCTACGTTCTACGTTCTACGTCTACGTTTCCCGTTCAATCGTAGACGTACAACGTATTTTAGCACCCCCCGGGGCCGGTTGACGACCCGGCCCCCCAAAAGTATAGTGGGGGCGTGGACAGGAATTTCGGCGCCTACCTCATAGAGCAGGGGAGCAAGCTAGCCTCGGACTTCTTGAAGGTAGTGGTGCTCAGGTCCTCGAAAAAAGCCGCCGCCCCGGAGCCGTTGGCCCCGGTGGCGGAAAAAGAGGCCGAGGCCCCCGCCCCGCGGGCGATCCCCCCCAGCACACCCCAGAAGACCCCAGAAGCCCAGAAGGGCACCGGGTGCGTCCCCTGCACCTCTGACCACCTCTCCACCTGCTCAGGGGCCCTCTCCGAGGCCGTGAGGTTCGCCCGGACCACGGGTATTGAGAACCCGGAGGTCCAGGGCCGGCTGGCCCTTTGTGTTGATGAGCTGAACATCTGGGAGCGGGTGGACGCCGCCCCGGAAAAGCAGGGCTCCATATCTAGCGCCGAGAGGGAGTTCCTGCGCCGCTGGCTGCCCAAGGGCAGGGGCCTGCGCCACCAGGTCAACGAGGTCGGGTCCCTGGAGGACCTGGAGCGGGCTGCCGCCTCAGCACAGCAGCAGTCTCGGGAGGCCAGGACTGAGATGAGGAAGCTGCGCCCCCCCGTCATGGGCAAGATAGAGGCCCTGGCCCAGAGGGTGAAGGCGGGGGAGATCTCCAACAAGGAGGCCCTGGGGCAGCTCAGCGAGTGGTGGGGAAAACAGCGGCCGGAGAAAGGAGGGCAGGATGCCCATTAGCGAGCGGTGCCAGGCAGCCCTTAAAGGAGGTTGTGAGGTGCGGAAGGGGCTGCCGAGAAGGTGCGCTTCGATTTTGCTCACCATTGCCCTGGTCGGGATGATGGTGGGCTGTTACCCGGTGGCGCCTTATCCGCTGCCAGTGCCACCTCCAGAGTATTGGCGCCCCACCGCCGACTACTCCACTACTGACCGGGACCTGACCCTTGTAGTGATGACATACGGTTTCTTCGCATGGAGAGGGCAATGGTATGGCACTCTCTTCTACGCGGTCCTTGCCCCCCAGGGGCTATCCGGCTGGCAGGTCACGCCCGGGCCGGTAGGTGTCGGCGATGACAGTGGCCCGCTGGGCACCGGGCAGGCCAGCACTATTGAAAGCGCCGGCGGGGTCACGGTCGGTGCCCTGGTGCTTTCACCGTTCGGGTGGAACGCCAACGCTCTGAGGGTCCGCATTACTACCATGGAAGCGAAGAACCTGACTACTGGGGAGGTGCAGGAAGTCAAGGGGGACTGGCAGCTGAGGCCACTTGGGAACATGAGCCCAGGGTCTTCCGGGGGCACAACAACACTCCGGGGAGCCGTGCCGCCAGTGACCGGCGCTGGATCCCCCGAGCTCACCCATCAGGGCATCACGCTCAAGTATGCCATCGACGGCGGGTACAGGGGCCCCCCGCTCCCCCAGCCCCCGCCAGCGACCTGGCAACCCTGGCAATGGTGGGTGTTAGGACAGCAGTTCTGGTTCAATGAACCCGTGCCCCATGACGTATTCGTGCTGGTGACCTCGGAGGGAGAGGTGAGCCGAGTCACTGCTGATGAGTATCTGCGACGGGGCTTCCGGATACAGGGCAGCTAGTGCTGGGTGCCCACCTCGCGGGGTGGTGGCAGGGCCAGCGGCCGGAGAAAGGAGGATAGCATGCCCGTCAGCGCGCGGTGTGAGACAGCCCTTAAGGAGCCCGCGAGCCATGCGGTCTGCCTGGACTTCCGGGAGATAAGGCGGCGGGTGATGTGTGACGCCTGGAAGATCATGGAGTAGGAGAGACGCCCCTTCCGCGAGGCGGTGAGGAGCTCCTGGGACCGCAGGAAGGCAGAGTGCGCCGCCGTTGGTGTCTTCTCCCCGGAGCCGGTGGAGG
>JAHKAY010000034.1 GCA_018825785.1 Chloroflexota bacterium
CTTCTGGGCAGCGCTGGTCCCTTCCAATGGTACGTCGTGAACTCCAGCGCATGCTGGCCCGCTGGACAGGAATCTGTCCCTCCTGTGGCAAGGTCATCCGGTGGCGTATGGATTCCTCTTACCTTAACGTAGTAGTACTAGGGATCTTAACCCTGTGGAATGGATTTTCTGCGACGATACCCTCCGAGACCAGCCAGGACCAGAAGGCCCGGACAGAGCGCAGGTAGCAGTTGATGGTGTGTCCTGAGAGGCCTTTCTCCTGAGCGTGGTTGAAGGGGTGGCCGGAGAAACGCCTCTTGTGCTGGAGGTGAAGAACGAAGGCCCTGATCTCCCCCGGGCCAATCCGGGTCACTTCGGTGGGCAAGCCTTCGGAGCGGAGAAAACCCTCAAGGTGGCCCACACTGGAGGCCACGATTTCTATGGTCTTCTGGCTCTTGCCCTCGCTCCGGGCGCAGAAGCGGTAGCCGGAGAGGAGGTTCCCCAGTGCCTGGGGGTTTCTTGGCGAAGCAAGAGGGCCTTCTTTACAAAGCTGGTTTTGGGGGCTAAAATAGATACGGTTTTGGGCGGTTAGCTCAGCGGTTAGAGCGCCTGCTTCACACGCAGGAGGTCACAGGTTCAAGTCCTGTACCGCCCACCATATTGAACGATAGGGGGAACTGTCATCCCACTGTCAGCAAGTTCCGCTGAAGGCTTCGGTATCGTGTAGCTCACCGCCACCTTATCACCTGTCGCCTTGACCTCCGTCACGAAGCTCCTGATAAACGAGCGCCTTTCTGCCAGCGCGCTCTCTGTGAGGAGCGTCTTCAGGTCCTGTACGTAGCGTCCTACGGCCTCTGCATCGGCCAGTTCCAGGTGCCAGTCGGCCAGCAGTGCCTCCAGCTCCCACCTGGTAGCGAGCAGCTGCTTCTGGCGGTCCCTCAATTGCTGGATGCGGGGTGCCAGGTCGTCCATTGTCATCCTTCTGTCTCTGGGGCATCGTAGAGCCTCTCCAGGCGCTGGGTGGCATCGCCGACCTCGGCCTTGACCGCCTCCATCCTGTCCAAATACTCCACGCTGGCGGCATCCATGTTCACACCACCGAGGGGCCTGCCGTTGCGGAGATGTTCAGGTGCTATGCCTCTGGCCTTGCCACGCTGAGCCAGCTTGCGGGGGCGCTCAACGTTCAGGGTTTCAGGACGCGAAACATGCACCGCCTCCCGGACGCCAACGGCAACCTGGCAAACGGGCCGAGGCTCTTCACCACCGCCTCGGTGAGAGGCATCCTCCACAACCCCTTCTACACCGGCAAGGTCCAATACAAAGGCAAGCTCATGCCCGGAGCCCATGAGCCCCTGGTGAGCCAGGAGGTCTTCGAGCTTGTCCAGGACGCACTCAAGAGGAACAGCGGGCGCTCTGAAACGCTGCACCCCAGGCCGGAGAGGGAATACCTGCTCAAAGGGATCATCCGCTGCGCCTACTGCGGGATGCCCATGTGGGCCCAGACGTACAAGAACGGCCAGAGATACTACCGTGAGCACACGGCCTCCAGGAGTCACGCGGTATGCCTGGCTGAAGGTGCTTCTATGCATTGCGACGTGCCGGACGAGCAGATCGGGAAGATAGTGGAAGCCATAGAGCTGGGGCCGAAGTGGCTTGAAGAGGTCCTGGCCATCATCAGCCTCAAGGACGAGGTTGAGAGGGTGAAGAAACAGCGCCAGGACGTTCAGGAGAAGCTGCGCCGCATGGCCAGGGCCTATGTAGACGGCGTCTTCCCCGATGAGGAATACCACCGGCAGAAGAGGCTCCTGGAGATGGAACTGGAGACCCTGGTCGTGCCCCAGGCGAGCGCCGCGGAGGATGCCGGGAGACTGCTCATTGACCTGCCAAGGCTATGGGCCGGGGCCACTCTGGAGGAGAGAAGAAAGCTCCTCTTGGCGATGCTGGACGCGGTCTATGTGGACGCTAAGGAAGAGAAGCGAATTGTGGGAATCAAGCCCAAGCCGCCGTTCAGGCCGATATTCCAGGTGGCTACCACCAAAGAGGGCTCAGGCGTCCTGCTAATGAAAGAGCCTCCGGCTTCTCAACCGGAGGCTCGGTGTTTCTGGTGGAGACGGGGGAGAGTCGAACTCCCCGTCCAAAGGAAGCCCCCCGTCGGGCTCTACAGGCTTAGCTGGCTTTCTTTCTTGCCCCCCGGGTGGAAGCCAACTCCACTGTTAGGGGGCCAGCCGTGTTTTTCTTTGGTGCCCCTTACCGGCGTGGGGGACACCGCACCTCAGCTTTCGGCGCCCCTCCCCAGCCCCTGAGGGGGGCCGGGGGAGACGTGGCAGCCTAGTTAGGCCGCCAGAGCGTAAGCTTTTTCGCCGCTTATCTTTTTGCCACCGGATTAGCCAGGTGATGGCCCCTGGGCCTGCACCCTTCGGTCCTCTTCCCCTGTCGAACCCCTCGTCCCCGCAGTTTCTATTGTACACCACCGACCCCGAAAATTCAAGGCCTTCCCTTCTCGCCCTTGAAGGCCCTTTCCACCTCCCTCTCCGCCTCCCTCTCCTTCAGGGACTGCCTCTTGTCGTAGAGCTTTTTCCCCCTGGCCAGGCCGACCTCTATCTTGGCCCAGCCCTTCTTGAAGTAGAGCCTGAGGGGGACGAGCGTGTATCCCTTGGCCGAAACCTGGCCCGCCAGAAGGTCTATCTGGTCCCGGTGGAGTAGCAGCTTGCGCGGACGGGTGGGGGGGTGGTTGTAGGGCCCCCCCGCCTCATATGGGGGGATGGTCACCCCTTCCAGCCACATCTCCCCTCCCTCCGGCCGCACATAACCCTCCTTCAGGCTCACCCGCCCCTGGCGGAGGGACTTTATCTCGGTCCCGGTGAGGGCCAGCCCCGCCTCCAGGGTCTCCAGGATGTGGTAGTCGTGGAAGGCCCGGCGGTTGACGGAAACTACCTTTTCCTGGCTCACGGGGCCTTTTCCAGGTATTTCAGGGCCGCCTCCAGGACGGGGTCCCTGCCCTCATCCCCGGGGGCGGGCTCGATGGGGTAGTCCGGCTCCAGGCCCCGGCCCTCAATGGCGTGGCCCAGGGGGCTCTCCCAGCGGCTAGTCGTAATGATAAGGGCCGAGCCATCGGAGAGGGGGTGGAGGACATTCACCGAGCCCTTGCCAAAGGTCCGGGAGCCAAAGAGGGGGGCACCCCTATTGTCCCGCAGGGCCGCCGCCAGCACCTCCCCCGCCGAGGCGGTATAGCTGTCCACCAGGATGGCCAGGGGGTATTGGAGCGCCAGACCATCGCCCGAGGCCTTGAAGGGCCTTTTCTCTCCCCGGCTGTCCACTTCGTAGGCGACGACAGCGTCCTTCTCCAGGAACTGCCCTGCTACCTCTATCACCTCGTCCAGCAGGCCCCCCGGGTTGCTCCGCAGGTCCAGGACCAGGGCCTTTGTCTCCTGGGAAAGCTGAGAGAGGGCCCCTTTCAGCTCCTGGGGGGTCTGGGAGGAGAAGGAGGCAATGCGGATAACAGCCACCCTGTCCTTTGGAGCCAGGGTGACGCTCTTATTGCTTATCTCCTCCCGGACCACTTCCACCGCCGCGGGGCTGGCCTCTCCTTCGTGGAGGATAAGGAGGCGGACGGGGGTCCCCTTGGGCCCCCTTATGCGGGAAATCAACTCAAGGAGGGTCAGGTCCGCGGTGGGCTCCTCGTTCACCTGGAGGAGCCGGTCCCCGGGCCTTATCCCGGCCTTCTCCGCTGGGGAACCGGGCAGAGAGGCAAGTACGATGAAGTCGCTGTCCCTCTGGGTTACCTCGATCCCGATGCCTTCGAATTTCCCTTCCAGGGAGGCCTGCTCCCACTGGTAGTGCTGGGGGTCCAGGTAGTGGGTATAGGGGTCCTGGAGGGCCTCCAACAGGCCCCTGATAGCTCCCCTTTCCAGCTTCACCTGGTCCAGGGCCGGGGGCTCCACATAGTCCTGGGAAAGGGCCTGCCAGGCCTCTTCCAGGATGGGGAAAGAAGGGGTGCGGTGGAGGGGGGCGGCCAGGTACCCTGCCCCGAAGGCCAGGGCGAGGAGAAGGGCCGGGACCAGGAAGACGAGGGGGTTGCGCCAGCCTCTATTCATCAACAGGATTGTATCACGCAAGGTATGAAAGGCCAAGAGAACAGGGCCCCTTTCAGGAACTCTGTTGTCCGGCACGTGTTGCCGGAGGCGGGGAAGGGTGGTAAAATTGGGGCATATGGTAAGGAGGTGAAGAGGGATGTGTGACAACTGCGTCTCCCATGCCGCGAAGAAGGTAGAGAAGAAGGGGGAGAAGAAACCGGTTAAGAAATAGAAAGTCCGGGGTTGGGGCTGTAGCTCAGTCGGGAGAGCGCCTCCTTTGCACGGAGGAGGTCAGGGGTTCGAATCCCCTCAGCTCCACCAAAGGTGACTTTCGCATAACCGCTGTTTCCCTCCTTTCCTGCAGCATTTTCCCAGTTCAAGTTACAGCAGATCCTGCGAGATTTGAGGTCTTCCGATGGCACTATTCTGATACCCAGTCGTGAAACCAATTCCAGCCGATCTTCAAAGCTGGCATTAGCAAGATTGCCATTTCTCAGCGCGACCAATTCTTTGCGAAGCGCATCAATGTCGACTACTCCCTTATCGTTCACGCGCATGAGGTTTTCGATCTCAGCCTCGGCTTGTCTTATTGCTGTTCTCAATGTGTCGACTTTGCACTTAGCTTCTTCATCATCGTAAATTCCTTTCGCGAAACCGTCCTGCACCCTGCCTAACTCGCGCTTGGCCTGCTGGATCTTGTTTTCCTCGATCTTAGACAGTTTTTGACTGGCCGCGAATCTGTTTGATTCATTGGCTAGCTGCAATTCAATCCATCTATCATCCTCTAGCAATTGGCAGAGTTCCTGCCAGATATCCTCGTCCCATGTAGCGGGAATGAACTTCCTGTAGTCACAGGGATTCTTGATCCAAGGGTAACTGTGTTCGCGGCAGTAGTAGTAGACGGCTTTCGAGTCTTTCCGTTTGAGCATCACCGACATGGGTTTGTGACACTTGGGACAAAGCATTCTGGCTCTGAAGAGTGCGTGGATAGACTTGCCAGCTTTACCTCGACCTCGTCCTCTCTCCCTTAGCAGGCTGCTGAAAAACTCCCTTGAGTTGACTGACATGGCAAGCAGATTGTGGTAGAGTCAGGGCATCTAATTTCTTTGAGGCCAGAATGCGTGGCAAAGTAGAGAGACAGGTGACAATGCTGAGTTCCCTGACGCCTGACGAACTGGTACCTCGAGACCACCCCATCCGACACATCAAGCCCATTGTAGAGAGGCCCTTTCGGAACTATCCCTGACGTTCAGCCGGATGTACGCCGAAGTTGGCCGTCCGTCCATACCTCCCGAGCACCTGCTCAAGGCATGTCTGCTGATTGCCTTATACTCAATCCGCAGTGAGCGGCAGTTCTGCGAGCGGCTTCAGTACGACCTGCTGTTCAAGTGGTCCCTGGACCTGAATATCATGGATCCGGCTTTTGACGCCTCGACCTTCTCCAAGAACAAGGAAAGACTGCTGGAGCACCAGGTGGCACGCGAGTTTCTGGGAGCGGTGTTAGCGGAAGCGCGTGACAGGAAGCTGCTGTCGGAAGACCACTTCACCGTGGATGGCACCTTACTGGAAGCAAGGGCCTCGTTGAAGAGCTTCCGTCCAAAAGGTGGTGGTGAGACGACAGAAACCGGCGAGAAGAACCCCGGGGTGGCCTTTCGCGGGGAACACCGGACCAATGCCACGCACGGGTCGACCACGGACCCGGAGGCTCGGCTGGCGAGAAAAGGGAGCGGCAAAGAAGCCAGATTATGCTTTGCCGGCCATGTGCTTATGGAAAACCGCACTGGCTAGGGTGGTCGAC
>JAHKAY010000035.1 GCA_018825785.1 Chloroflexota bacterium
AGCTAAATCGAGATGGACCGCCTGCTCTTCATCGGTGGAAGGGTACTCATCTCTCATCAGCGCCAGGTAGGCGGAGACCCTCATGCTGAACCGGCTCAGCGCCAGGTTCCAGTCGAACCACCACCGGGGATACTTCTGCCGGAAGAGAAGCATCAGGATGATGGGAAAGAATACCACTCCGCCGGCGGCATACTGGTAGCGCACGCTATCTCCGCCGTCCTGGCCGGCTGAAGTCCCGATGAGCAGGCCCCAGATGACAAGAATCGGGATGGCAGTGATAAGCCTGAAGAATGTGGTCAGCCTGTTTAGCTCTCTGTCTGGGTAGTCGATGGACAGGCTTACGGGATAGGCGGTTCCGGGTTGCACCATAGTCGTCCCTCCTTAACTACAATGTTAGCACATTGAAGCCAAACTATTTAGCAATTCCTTTAGCCCAACTGGCAGCCCGCTCCAGCTCTCCCTCTTTCAGCGGACCTTCTGTGCCTTTGACGAAGAAGCCTTCTGGAGGCAGGATGAGGGTACCACTCTTTGTTTTCAGACTGCCAGCGATTTTTCCTGCGGCATAGCCAAAGATTCCGACCCATCTCGTCGAGATTCGGGTATCGAACGCCGCTACACTGATACCTCTAACAGCAGGCTCCGAGATTCTGTTGAGGAAGTCCTGAATCGCTAGCGTCGGCCTGCCTCCCTGGGTCGGAGAACCGACGATGAGGAAGTCGATAGATTCCAATGCCGAGATATTTGCCTCACCGGCACGGAGCACTTTAACATCACCGGATGGGGCAAGACTTGCGGCAATAGCCCTGGCGATTTTCTCTGTGTTTCCATGAAGTGAGTCGTAAACTATTAAAGCCTTCACTGGAGACACCTGCGCTCCATACTCCGTTGCCCAGGGTACACCTGAATCAGCGAAGCCTCAAGCATGCGTAGCCCCATTCAAGGCAGTAACTCAGGCTGCTCCCTGGAAGATGTGGACCCGGCGCAGGGGCTCCTGGCCGGAGGAGGAGGAGGCCAGGCCATAGCGCTCGGCCAGCTGGTGCTGGAGCCGCCGGATATAGGAGGACTGGGGGGAGAGCTCTACCTCCCTCTCCCCGCCCAGCACCTTCTGGGCCGCCTCCTCGGCCTCCTTGAGGGCCCTTTCCACCGGGCCCACCTCGGCGGCGCTGATGGCGGAGAGGAACTGGCGCATCTGGTAGGTGGTGTTGGACTTGAGGACATAGATGGGAAGGCCCTTCTCCTCCGCCTCCTTCATGACAGGGGGTTTTCTCCTGTAGTGGGCCTTGGAGGTGACCAGGAGGTCTGCCCTTTCCAGGTCCCCCTCCAGGCTCACCGGGGACCGCCCTTCCCTTATTGCCTGTTCCAGCCGGGAACGGCTTATCCCGTAGGGCAGAAGGCGCAGGGGCTTTTCCTTCCCCCCTGTGGGCAAGGGGCCGGGGGTGGGGTGGGAGACAGGGGCCTGCTCCCGCCTCATCTCCCCCTTCTCATCTATGTAGCGTGCCTCGGGGGAGACCTTTCTCCCCCGGAGGATGGCGTCCACTGCCTCCCCCACAGTGGGGTGGACGGCCACCCGGTCCCGGTCCTGGATTTCCACCACGATGTCAAAGGTGGGGGGGGCCTTGCGTTCCAGGATGGACTTCTGGGTCCCCCGCCTCCGGGCCTCCTCGTCCCCCAGGGTAACCGACTCGATGCCCCCCACCAGGTCGGCGAGGACTGGGTTGAGGATGAGGTTCTCCAGGGTATTGCCGTGGGCGGTGGCCACCAGTTGCACCCCCCTTTCGGCGATGGTGCGGGCAGCCTGTGCCTCCAGCTCGGTGCCTATCTCGTCAATGACTATTACCTCGGGCATGTGGTTTTCCACCGCCTCTATCATCACGGCGTGCTGGAGGGTGGGGGAGGGGACCTGCATGCGGCGGGCGTGGCCTATGGCGGGGTGGGGGATATCCCCGTCCCCAGCTATCTCGTTGGAGGTGTCCACAATCACCACCCGCTTCTTGAAGTCATCTGCCAGGACCCGGGCCACCTCCCGGAGCATGGTGGTCTTGCCCACCCCCGGCCTCCCCAGAAGGAGGAGGCTCTTGCCTGTCTGAATGAGGTCGCCGATTATCCTGATGGTGCCGAAGACCGCCCGCCCTACTCTCAGGGTCAGGCCTACAACCTTGCCCTGGCGGTTGCGGACGGCGGAGATGCGGTGCAATGTCCGCTCAATCCCTGCCCGGTTGTCCCCGCTGAAAGGGCTTATCCGGGAGGTTACGAATCCTATATCCTCCTCGGTCACCTCCCCGGGTGAGAGGACGACCTCCCGGTGGGGGAAGCGGGCCTCGGGGGGGCGGCCCAGGTCCATGACGACCTCCAGGAGGTCGTGGAGTTCGGCGTCCTGGGCCAGGGGCTGCCTGATTCGCTGCGGCAGGGCGGCCAGGAAGGCATCCAGGTCGTCAACAATCTGCTTCATCTCAGGCATGGGCTGCTTCATCTCAGGCACGGGCGGGAATGAAGGCGGGTTGGCGGGCCCTGGCGACCAGCTCTTTCACCAGCAGGGTGTTCTCCCCTACCTTGCGGAAGCCATAGGCCACGAGAAGCCTCTCCAGCTCCTCCTGGAAGGGGAAGGCAAAGCAGAGAAAAGGGCCACAGCCCCTCAGCCTTCTCAGGGCGTAGCCCAGCAACCCCTCCAGGCCCTCAGGGGTGGCCAGGACTTCCACGGAGCCCCTTCCCCCTGTCATCTCCAGACGGAGCCAGCCCTGGGCCCTCCTCTCCTTTTCCCAGACCATTTCTGTTTCCCACCTCTCCTGGCTCTCCCGCCACTCCTGGAGGCTCATGCCCTCCGCCTGCCTAATCTGGGGGGGGACCAGCAGGCTGTAGAGCTGGAAGAGCTGCTGGTCGTCGTGGGTGGAGCGGGGCCGGAGGGGGAGGGGGGGAGGGGAGGGCAGAGGGGTGGGGGCCAGGAATAGGTCCTCCTCACCATAGGGGAGGAAAGAGACCCGGCGGGCCAGGTCCAGGAGGTGGCTATCGGCAGGGAGGCGGAGAAAAAGCCTCTCGGCACCCCTTTCCGCCAGGACGAGCCCCGGCTCCTGGAGCAGGGGCAGGGCCTCCTCCTCGGGCGGAATGGACAGGTAGGCAACTTCCCATGCCCGGGGCCCGGTGCGGGGGCGGACGGAGAGGAGGCCCCGGAACCTTCCCTCATCCAGCCCTACCCAGGTGTGCCACCTCCCCCCCAGGGGTCCGGCGAAGCAGGCCATGGGTGGTCTCCGCTGAAGGTTGTCCCTGGTCCTGGCCTGGTTGGGGAGGTTTCGCCCCAGTAAGAGAAAGGCCTCCTTCAGACTCAGGGAGCAGACGGTAAACATTACTGGGACAGCATACTCAAGAAGTAGGCGTGCAGGCGGAGGTCCCTGGAGAGCTCCGGGTGGAAGGCGCAGGCCAGGAGGTTCTTCTGCCTTATGACTACCGGCCACCCCTCGGGAAGGCGGGCCAGGGCCTCCACCCCCGGCCCCAGCCTTTCGATAATGGGTGCCCGGATAAACACTGCGGGGAAGGGGGCATCTCCCAGGGCAGGGATGGCAAGCTCCGTCTCAAAGCTGTCCACCTGCCGGCCAAAGGCGTTCCTCTTGACCTCAATATCCAGCACCCTCAGGGTCTCCAGGGCCAGGTCGGTGGCCTTCCTGGCCATAAGGATAAGGCCGGCACAGGTGCCCAGGAGGGGCAATCCCTCCCCCACCAGCTTCCTCAGCGGCTCCAGGAGGGCAAAGTCGGCCATAAGCCGGCTGATGGTGGTGCTCTCCCCCCCGGGAATGATGATAGCGTCCAGGCCCTCCAGCTCCCGCGGCAGCCTCACCTCCCGGCCTTCGGCCTTGAGGCGCTCCAAGACCTGGAGGTGCTCCTGGAAGTCCCCCTGGAGGGCCAGTACGCCTATCTTCTTGGCCACTACCACCCTCTGGGGGCCAGGAGGGAGTCCTTGGGGATAGTGCGGATGTCCAGGCCGGGCATAGCCTGGCCCAGCCCCTTGGAAACCTCGGCCACGACCTGGGGGTCCCGATAGTGGGTCACGGCCCGGACGATGGCCCTGGCCCGGGCGAGGGGGTCGCTGGACTTGAAGATGCCCGAGCCCACGAAGACCCCATCGGCCCCGAGATGCATCATCAGGGCGGCATCGGCGGGGGTGGCCAGGCCACCTGCGGCGAAGTTCACCACCGGCAGGCCGCCCAGCTTCTTCACCTCCACCACCATCTCCAGGGGGGCCCCCAGGGCCTTGGCCTCGGCCATAAGCTCGTCCTCGGGCATGTTCACCAGGCGGCGGATGCCGTCCTGGACGGCTCTCATATGTCTTACTGCCTCCACCACATTTCCCGTCCCCGCCTCCCCCTTGGTGCGGACCATGGCGGCCCCCTCGGCTATGCGCCTCAGGGCCTCCCCCAGGTCCCGGCAGCCGCAGACAAAGGGAATCTTGAATTCGTGCTTCCAGACATGATGGGCTTCATCTGCGGGGGTGAGGACCTCCGACTCGTCCACGAAGTCCACCCCCAGGGCCTCCAGGACCTGGGCCTCCACGAAGTGGCCGATGCGGCACTTGGCCATAACGGGGACAGTCACCGCCTTCATGATGGCCTCAATAATGGTGGGGTCGGCCATGCGGGCCACCCCACCGGCGGCCCGGATATCGGCGGGGACCCGCTCCAGGGCCATGACGGCGCAGGCCCCCGCCTCCTCGGCAATTTGGGCCTGCTCCGAGTTCACCACATCCATAATCACCCCGCCCTTCAGCATCTGGGCGAGGCCGCACTTTACCCGCCAGGTCCCTCTTTCCATCCCAGCCTCCTTTTAGACTAACCCTATTCTATAACCTGTCCATTGCTGGTGACAAGTCGCCCTGTTGACAGCCTGGGCCACAAGGACTAAATTCTACTGCCAGTGGGTGAATAAGAACAGAGAGAGCGATAGACTGGGGCATCGCCGGCCGGGGGACAGGGTGGTGAGGCTCCACCGGGGCCGGGCCTCTCACCTGAGGCGGGTCCTGGGCATCCCTTCCCTCTACAGCGTTGGCTACGGCAACGTGGGCTCTTCTATCTACTATGCCCTGGGCCTGGTGGCCCTGTGGGCCCTGGGGGCCACCCCCGTCGCCCTGGGGGTGGCAGGGATATTCTTCATATTCACCGCTCTCACCTATGCCGAGGGCACGGCCATGTTCCCCGAGGCCGGGGGCTCGGCCAGCTTCGCCCGCCATGCCTTCAACGACCTCTTCGGCTTCCTGGCGGGGTGGTCCCTTATCTTCGGCTACATCGTGACCATCGCTATCTCGGCCTTTGCCATCCCCCCATATCTGGGTTACTTCTGGGCCCCCCTCAAAGAGTCCCTCCTCCTGGGCCCGGCCATCGCCATGGGCATTGTCTTCTTTCTTGTCCTCATCAACATCGTGGGGATAAAGGAGTCCTCCTTCCTGAATGTGGCCCTGTCTTTGCTGGACATCCTCACTCAGATAGCCATTGTGGTAGTAGGGTTTGTCCTGCTCTTTGACTGGCCCCTGCTAAAGGGGCGTATCCTGGACTTCTGGCCCTCCCCTTCCAAGCTGGTCTTTGGCATTGCCATCGCCACCATCGCCTTCACTGGAATAGAGTCCGTCTCCCAAATGGCGGAGGAGACCCGTCGCCCCGAGAGGAGGGTGCCCGCGGCCCTCATCCTTATGGTGGTCACGGTGCTGGTCCTATTCGCCGGCATCTCCCTGGTGGGGCTTTCGGTGATGACCCCCGACCAACTGGCGGGGGAGTGGGCCAGGGACCCGGTGGCGGGGATTGCCGATGGGCTGAGGGAGGCCATCCACTCCGAGGAGATAGCTCTGAGCGTGGCCCGGGAGCCGGCCCAGGTAATCATCATCCACTGGCTCCTGGAGGTATTCCGCAACCTCTTGCGCCCCCTGGTGGCCCTGTTGGCGGCCACCATCCTGCTTGTCGCCACCAATGCGGGGCTCCTGGGCATCTCCCGGGTGGCCTTCTCCATGGGACAGCACCGCCAGCTCCCCCCCATCTTCAGCCGTATCCACCACGGCTTCAAGACCCCCTACATCTCCATCCTGGTCTTTGGGCTGGTGGCCATCCTCATCCTGGCCCAGGGGATGAGGCAGGCCGATATTTTTGTGAAGATGGGTGGCCTCTACGCCTTCGGCTCCATGCTCTCCTTCGCCCTGGCCCACGCCTCTGTCATTGCCCTGCGGGTGCGTCACCCCCGTCATCACCGCCCCTTCAGGCTCTGGCCCAACCTGAAGATAAAGGGCTGGGAGCTCCCCTGGACCGCCCTGCTGGGTCTCCTGGGCACCGTGGGTGTATGGATAGTCGTTGTCATAATGCAGCCCTACAGCCGCTGGGTGGGCACCCTCTGGATTCTGGGAGGACTGCTCCTCTATTCCCTCTACCGCTGGGGGGCACGCCTTTCTCTCACCAAGGCCCCACCGACCCTGGAGGAGAGGTAGTGGAGTTTCATAAAATCCTGGTCCCGGTGGGGGGCACCACGGTGGATGAGGACGCCCTGGACCTGGCCATATCCCTCGCCAGGAAAAACAAGGCCAAGGTTCTGGTAATATATGTAGTGGAGGTGGGCCGGGGCCTGCCCCTGGATGTGTCTTTGGCCGGGGAGACGAAAAAGGGGAACGAGGTGCTGAACAAGGCAGAGGAACTGGCCACGGAGGCGGACTATGAGGTGGAGGTGGACCTCCTCCAGTCCCGGGACGTGGGCCCGGCTATTGTGGACGAGGCGGTGGAGAGGGAGATGGACCTGATAGTCATGGGCATACCCTATAAGAGGCGCTTTGGCGAGTTTGACCTGGGGAGGGTTGTGCCCTATGTCCTCAAGAACGCCCCCTGCCGGGTGATGGTGCTCAGGGAGCCCGGGGGGGGATAGGATGAATGTACTCATCATGGGCTGTGGCCGGGTGGGGGCCCGGCTGGCCTCCTCGCTGGATGCCCAGGGGCATAAGGTGACCGTTCTGGATGTGGATGCCTACAGCTTCCGCCGCCTCCTTCCCACCTTTGGTGGCACCGCCCTCCTGGGGGATGGCACCGACGAGGAAGCCCTGAGAAAGGCGGGAATCGAGAAGGCCGATGCCTTTGTGGCCCTCACCCAGGGGGACAACCGGAATATCCTGGCTGCGCAGATAGCCAAACACCTCTTTCAGGTCCCCAGGGTCCTGTGCCGCATCTATGACCCCCTGCGCCGGGACCTCTACGAGGCCCTGGGGCTGGAGGCCATCGGCCCCACTACCATAATAGCCGAGACCTTCAGGAAAAGGCTGGCGGGTTGAATATGTACATCGTGGTGGTAGGTGGCGGCAATATTGGCTATCACCTGGCCCGGAGCCTCCTCTCAGAGGGGCACGAGGTCCTGGTCATTGAGAAGGACGCCCAGAGGTGCGAGCGTATCAGCGAGGAGCTGGGGAGCATCACCCTGCGGGGGGATGGCTGTGAGGTGGCCACCCTGGAGACGGCGGGGGCGGGGCGGGCCGATATGCTTGTCGCCGTTACCGACCATGACGAGGACAACCTGGTCTCCTGCCAGGTGGCCAGGCACCGCTTTGAGGTGAAGCGGACCGTGGCCCGGGTGGCCAATCCCAAGCTGGTGCCCATCTTCCGGAGACTGGGCGTTGACTGTGTGGTGAGTTCCACCATGCTCATCATGGAGCACATTGAACATGAGGTCCCCACCCATCCCCTCATACATCTCCTCACCCTTACTGACGCCCAGATGGAGATCGTGGAGGTGAGGATACCCCCCAAATCGGCGGCGGTGGGCAGGAAAGTGAAGGACCTGCCCCTTCCCTCCGGCACTACCCTTTCCCTCCTCATCCGCCGTCAGCAGAGGCCCCAGATCCCCACCCCGGAGACCGTCCTCCAGGCCGGGGATCAGGTGGTGGCGGTGACCCTGCCGGAGCTGGAGGAGGCCCTGAAGCTGGTGCTGACGGAGACTGCGGGGTGAGGATGGCCAGGAAGGTAGCCTTTCTGGGGCCCCAGGGCACCTTCACCGAGGAGGCGGCCCTCCTCCATAGCCCCCAGGCCGAGCTTGTCCCCTTCCCCAGCATCCCCGCTGTAGCCGCCGCAGTGGATACGGGGATGGCCGATGAAGGGGTGGTGCCCATTGAGAATAGCATTGAGGGCTCGGTCAATGATACCCTGGACATCCTTATCTACGAGTCCCGGGTCCTCATCCACCGGGAACTCATCCTGCCCATAGAGCATTACCTCCTGGCGAAGCCGGGGACCAACTCCCACGAGATAAGGACCATCTTCTCCCATCCCCAGGCCCTGGCCCAGTGCCGCCGCTTTCTGGAGAGGTGCTTCCCCAAGGCCCAGGCCGTGGCCGCCCTCTCCACTGCCGCTGCCGTGGAGGAGATGATGAAGGACTCCGCCCCCTCCGCTGCCATCGGCACCCGCCGGGCCGCCCAGCTCTGGGGTGCCCAAATCCTGGCCCAGGGCATCCAGGACTACAAGCCCAACATCACCCGCTTTGTGGTCCTGGCCCTCCACGACCATCCCCCCACCGGCCGGGACAAGACCTCTCTCTGCTTCTCCTTTGCTGAAGACCGCCCCGGCCAACTCAAGGGGGTCATGGAGGAGTTTGCCTCCCGCCAGATAAACCTGGCCAAGATTGAGTCCCGCCCCCTCAAGGAGAGCTTTGGCCGCTACTTCTTCCTGGTGGACCTGGAGGGGCACCGGGAGGACCCTCCGGTGGCCCAGGCCCTGGCCAACATCAAGGCCAGGACCATCCTCTTCAAGGTCTTCGGCTCCTACCCAAAATACGAGCAGTAGTGCTTGGCAGGCTGCTGTGAAAGGGGTGTCCAGAGGGGCGAAGCCCCTTTGGCAGGGGTCTGGGGGTGTCCCCCAGAAATGATTTCTACCCCCTTCCTGGCCAGGAAGGGGGTAGGGGGATGGTCGAAAGGGTTCTTCATCACGCTGTTAGGAGGTATTCCATGCCCATAGTGAGGGTATCCATGCATTCCGGTCGCACCGCGGCCCAGAAGGCGGAGCTGGCCCGGGCCATCACCGAGGCCATCGTCAAAATCGCCCGCACCACCCCCGAGGCCACCACCGTCATCTTTGAGGACGTCCCCAGGGAGAACTGGGCCACAGGGGGGACCCTCTCCTCCACGCCCCCCAAGGCTTGAGGCCAGGGCATACCAGGAAGCCCAAGAGCTCTGGATTGCCGAGGGCCTAGTCCCCCTGTGGCCAGGCACAGATGAGCTAGAACTTCTTGAACGTTATGGCTGGCTTGAACCCCTTGACGAGAGCTTTGGAGCCCTCCGGTAGTATTCCTGTGTGGGCAACAAGACCCTCAACAATTGGCGTGTCAATCAGGGACCCTGCTGAAATTGTCTTGTTGAACTGGCCTATCTTCTTCATGAAGGCCGCGATTCCCTTTTCAGTGACCGTCTCCATTTCATCAACCGCCAGATATTTGTCCGTGCCGAATAATCCTCCTTCCTTCTTCCCAAGGACATCAAACGCATACTTCTTAGAAGGTAGCTGGAATCCCTGCTTCAGAAGGTAACTCTGCACCTTCCCCACAATGTCCACGGAGGATGCCTGTGCTTTTGTCCGCTTGGTCTTCCCCCTACCGTAGTGTTTCGCTTTGTAGGTCTCGATTGACATTGTGCCCATCGCGAGGTTGCATTGGTGGCAGATTGGCCGCAGATTTTCTAACTTGTCTTTTCCACCTTTCACAGAGGCTTTGTTATGACCTGCATCAAAATTAAATACGGTGATGGCCGTTTTGCATACATAGCAACGTCCCTCGGCTTCCGGGCCGAAATACTTCTTCCACGTGGCTTCCTTGAGAGGCTTTGGGATTGCCTTCCGTTTCCTCTTCGGTTTGTCATCATCAAACAATCCCACTCAGATGTCCCCCCTTCCCCAGAAGTCTGACTGGGGCTGCCTAGCCCTAACTTCCTGAGCGGAGAGCCACAAGGCCACCAAGCAACGTGATGACCGCCACCACGAAGATTGGTGCGAAAAGCCGCTCAGAAGCATGAGCAGCACTCAGGCCAAGTAGCAGCAGGAAACTCACGGCTGATAGGGCAAGGAGGCCTACCGCGAATTGCCTTCTTGACATGGCAGAAACATATCAGGCCTGACGGGGGGTGTCAATGGATAGGCAGAACAACCGCGTTTCCAGGCTCTTGCCCGTCGTCAGCCCTTAGCTTTCGTTGACAGGGCCAGGCGGGGGATGGTATAAAAAGGCGGGGCTGGGTAGCTCAGTGGTAGAGCAGGGGACTCATAAGCCCTTGGTCGTCAGTTCAAATCTGACCCCAGCCACTATCTAAACAGGGTTTCCTTGGCAACATTTTGGCAACATTCTTCTCTGGTGCCTACCTCGGGGCACCCTGCCTGAGGCCCTCGGGGAGGGCCCTGGATGTCCCGCCTGGCAGACCCAGCCCCTCTTCAAAAGCCCTGGCCGCCGCCTCCTGGAGGCCGGGGGTGACATGGGAATAGGTGTCTAGGGTTATAGCTATTGTGGCATGGCCCAGACGCTCCGAGACTATTTTGGGGTGAACGCCCTGGGCCAACATTAGGGAGGCGTGGGTATGCCGGGCATCGTGCATCCGAACGCCTTCAAGGCCCGCCTTCTGCGCTACCTTCTCCCAGGCGTGAGACACGGTATCGGGGAGCATGGGGCGGCCATCGGGCCAGGCGAATACCAGGTCATCATCCCCGAGTGTCGTTCCCAATGCGGCCCTTACCGCTTCGTGGTTCTCCCGGTGCTGGCGCAGTAGGATGGCCAGGGAGGGGGGAAGGGATACCAAACGCCTACCCTTCGCCGTCTTGGGTTCACAGAAGGCTATCTCGCCGCCCTTCAAGGTGTGCATGGCCTGGGCAACGGACAGATGCCCCAGAGTTAAGTCAAGATCGCGCCATCTGAGCCCCAACGCCTCGCTCCTGCGCAAGCCGCTGAATAGCAGCGTGTAGAAGAGCGGGTAATAGTCTGTCCCTCGGGCTGTCTCCAGAAAGCGCAAAGTCTCCGCCTGATTCATGAACCTCATTTCGTGACGGCCGGGACGCGGGGGCGTAGCAGCCAGGGCCACATTCCGGCTCACCAGCTCGAGGCGCACAGCGTCAGCAAGGGCCTTGCCGAGTATCCTATGACATTGGTTCACCGTGGACGAGCTGAGCCTGCCGCCCTGTATCCGCCCTGTCTCTAACGTCTTCTGATAGAACGCCTGGAGGTGCTGGGGGCGAAGCTCAGTCAATGGAAGTTGGCCCAACTCCGGGATAAGGTGACGTTCAACTTTGCTCGTGTACCCCGCCAACGTGGAGGGCCTGAGATTGGTCTGCCCTTTCAGCCATTGGCGCAGGTATTGTCCCAGGGTGACTCTGGCAGGTTTGACATAGCTTCCCGTCTCCAGGGAGTGCAAGAGCTCCCTCAGTTTCCTCTCGGCGTCCTTCTTTGTCCCCCGGACTGTGACAGACCTCTGGCGGCGTCTCCCCGTCTGCGGGTCACGGCCCGCGTCAAATAGCAGACGCCAGGTCCCCTTGCTCCTCTGGACAATACACCCTTTCATCTTTCCCCCTCACCTATCTCCACAAGTGCCGACAATACCGACAAGTGTACAGAATATCGTGTGCTTTCAGGATATGGCTAGTGATGCCTGACATCTTGCCTTCCAGATCCCGAATCTCTGACAGGACTCGCAGTGCCTCCTTCATATTGTCCAAATCAGCGAGCTTCCTGATCATCTCCAGGTGTGGCCTTCTCACTGCTTCTAACTCGCCGCTCTCTTCGGTCGCGAAGGCGCCAAACATCACGCCGGTGCCGGGAGGGGAATCGCGCCGGTAGAGCGGTGAGATTCTGGCCTGCCAGAGTCTTTCCTCATCCTCAGACTTAGGCGGGTTCTTCGCGCGCTCAAAAGCCTGCCACAGGGCCGTCAAGATCCAGTACTCTCCTTTGCCTTTCCCAAGCTGCTTTGCCTCCTGCAGTATCTGCTTCCTCAGTGCCGTGAACTCGCGAACGAGCTGCTGCCACTTCGCATGATATCCCCACAGGGTGCGGGAGCGAATGTGTCGCCGCAGCATGTGATTCTGGTCAGCATCGCCCTCGATTGAGGGCTGGTACGGCTCTTCCCAGTCCTCAGCGCGTGTGAATGGGAAGAAGGGGTCGCCGGAATAAAGCTGGCCGAGCCAGTCCCTTCCTACCTTCTGCACCTCGTCTAGGTGCTCCTCCAGCCACTTCTTCTTGAGCTCCCTCTTCACATCGGATGCTCCGTCCGATGCTCTCCGTCCAGGCATTTTGTCCGACTCCTTTCCAGCATATATGAGAGCGGTAAATACTGCTTATATGCCTATCTTACAACAACGCCAGTCATATCTTTATCCACTTGCCCCTGTGCTGTAGACCACTATATCATAGGTTGTATGTTAAATCAAGTACCCAACCGGGACTGGACATCGGCTGTCTCTCGGCAGCGGGGGTGCCCTGTGGAAGGGTAAAGGGGACAAGGGTGGAGCTGAAATGAGGCCTAGACTTCCTGAACGGGGGACAAACAAGATGGGCACCGAGGAGCGCCTCACTGTTACGGTTCCCGAAGCTGCCCGGCTCTTGGGGATCGGACGCGGACTCGCCTACGAACTTGCCCGTCTTGGCGAACTTCCGTGCCTTAGGTTCGGTCGCCGTCTGGTGATCCCGAGGGCGGCCCTCACCGAGATGCTGGCCAGTGCGGCAAACAAGGGGCCCGCTCCGACCGTTGATGAGCCGGCCTCGGGGGGACATTCTCTCAGACACGGCTTTCCTTCCGACCTGGACGGCGGGCCAACGCCCCGCTCCGGCCGTGAACTCAAGACGCGCAAGTCGACAGCCGGAGACGCAACTACCGCGTGAAGAGCTACCTTGAGCCTGACGAGGTGAAGTCTCTGGAGGATGCCGCCAACAACCTCCGGGACCGGTTGTTGATTAGGCTGTTGTCTCACCTGGGATCCCGCGTGACTGAGGCCCTGCGTATCGCGGTAGAAGACGTTGACCTAGTCAGCGGAACGGTCACTATCCAGCACCTGAAGACACGTATGCGGCTCTCTTGCCCTCAGTGCGAGACCAGGCTTGGCAGGAGCCACAGCTTCTGTCCCAAGTGCGGGTCGAAGGTGGAGAAGATGGTCGCTGAGGAAAGGGAGCATCGCCGGGTCAGAACCCTGCCCGTCGACCGAGAAACGCTGGATATGCTCCAGGACTACATACAGCGGGGCGGCCCCGTCACGAAGGATGGCAGACAACTCCTCTTCGGTATCGGCCGTGGCCAGGCATGGCGGGTGGTCTCGGAGTGCGCCCGCCGGGCGGGATTGGGCGCACTGCTCAATCCGGACTCCGGCAGAAAGAGGGGAGTGAGTCCGCATAGGTTGCGGGATGCCTTCGCCGTGCACGCCATGAAGGTTGATGACTCTGGAGACGGCCTTAGGCTGCTGCAGGAACATCTGGGTCATGTCAGCTTCAACACGACCGCCAGATACAGGAAGGTGGCTGGCGAGGAGCACAGGCAGTGGTATGACAAGCTCTGGGGCAAGCCGGTAGGTGAGGAGCCCTTAGGTGAATAGGAGGCACCAACGGTGGTCCTGCCCCTGAAGCCAGCCAGGGGCGGCTTTCTGCGGGCTTTCCGCTGCGGCTGGTTCATCAGCGAGTTCCTGCTGGGCCACGGCCCCGAGGGCTCACCGATCATAGACCCAGCCGTGGGCGCTCCACAGGCTGAGATCTGCTACCACTACAAGATGGCCCTCATCAGGGCCACTGCAATGGACAGGGCCGCGAGGAGGGAAGAGCGGCTGGCGCGCCACGAGAAGCGCGCCATAAGCCCCGACAACATCGAGGAGCTGGCAAAGATGTACGTGGCACGGTCTCCATACAAGGCCAGCGGAGTCCGCTATCACTCCTTTGTAGTCTACTTCTCCACCCTCCGCAGACTGGGCTGGGTGGAGTTCAGCGGGAAGGAGGAGTCCTCAGCCTTCCAGGACCACTATCCCCAGGGTCCGCCCCGGAGGTACTACCGCCTCACGGCTGCAGGCATGGCCGCCCCGGACTCCGCCTGGAGAGACCCCTTCTCCACCCTCTACGGGGGCGGCTGAGCACCATGTCCCTGGAAGAGCGGTATGCCCACGACCCTCAGCTTCTCGCCTTCTACCGGAAGCATCTGCTTGAGCCGGGTTGGGCCGGAGACCTCAGTCCCGACGAGCTGGCCTACATCAAGGCGGAACTCAGTCAGTCGGCCTCCCTGAGGCGGCGCTGGGGCTTCCGCCCCTCGGCAAAGAGGCTCTCGGAGAGCCGCGTAAGGGCCGTGGCCGGAGACGGCCTCCAGGCCGCCAGCAGCCGAGTTTCAGCTTCAGTAGGCCGAGGGCAAAGACCCTAGACGACATCTCCCCCCACAGCGGGGCTAAGACCTCCGCCGGGTAGATACGAAAACAGGCTCCTCAAGCCCAGACGCTAGCGGTCTAGCTGACGCCCAAGCCCCTCCCACCCCTGCCTGAGGCAGCGCCCCTCCCAAAAGGAAGCCTCTGCCTCTGAGCGTCCGCCCCTCTGCCGAGTCCTGAACATTTCCATATCTGTTTTCATATCTGGCAGATAGCGTTTCCAAAGGCATGATGAAAATATAGGTTCATTCTGTTAGTGAACGATTATTCCTTTTGTTTCACAATGAAGCTGTAGCTTTGACAGCTACACCTTTACAACTGAATAGGGCAAGGGGATAGGGCGAGGGGATATGCCCCTAAACCCTATCAGGGGAGATGGCACTCCCCGCCCATAGGCCAGCAAGCCCTTAAAGCAAGGGCTGAACGAATGACCCCGCCGATGTATGGCCGATAGCTGACCCCCTGGGGCATATAGCAGTTGAACGGGGGCCGTAGCAAGC
>JAHKAY010000036.1 GCA_018825785.1 Chloroflexota bacterium
GGGCGAGCTGGAAAAGGCCCTGGAGCACTACCAGAAAGCCCTGCAAATCCATAAAGAGACAGGGCACCGCCTGGGGGAAGCCAGTGACCTGGGCGACCTGGGCATCGTCTTCGGGCAGAAGGATGACCTGGATGAGGCCCGGGAGCACTTCCAGAAAGCCCTGGATATTAGCAAAGAGATAGGCAACCGCCTGGGGGAGGCCGCTGCCCTCAACAACCTGGCCAACGTATTGAGGCTCAAGGGAAACCTGAAAGGGGCGCTGATATACTATAGGGACGCGCTGGACCTGTTCCGGACAATACGCGCGGAGCGGGAGATAGCCCTGATGCAAAAGTCCATCGCCGAGGTGGAAGCGGCCATGAAGAAGCAGACGGGCCACGGGCCATCAGGCAAGGACTAGGTGCGGCTCCTGGAGGAAGCCCTGGCGGGCTAGCCGTCTATCTGGCTATGGACTTCAGGATACAGAGTATCTGGCAGCTTTCCTCCAGGGCAGAGGTGACCTGGTAGGCCTCCTCCAGGAGCTGGCCCACCGCAAAAGTACCGTGGCCGTGGACCAGGACAATCCGGTTGGCCAGCAGGGCCTGCGCTATCTCCTCCGCCATCTCCCCCGGCAGCACCTTCCTCCTCCAGCCCAGCACCGGCACTCGGGGGAGAAGAAAAGTCCCCTCGGTATCTGAGGGGACTACTTCCTTCTCGGTCAGGGAAAGGGCCACCGCATGGGGGGAATGGGCGTGGACAACGGCCTGGGCAGGGGTAAGGCTGTAGATGGTGCGATGGACCTTCAGCTCCGCCGAGGCGCGGGGGGTGGTGCGGTCATTCCTGCTGAGCCCTGTTTCTATTACGTCCTGCTCTCTGAGGCTCCCCAGCATGCACCCTCTCTTGGTGATGTGGAGGCGGTCCCCCAGGCGGACGCTCAAGTTGCCGCTATGGGAAGAGACCAATCCCCGCCGGAAAAGCTCCTGGCCCACTGCCTGGAACTGCGAGAAAAGCATGACCACCCCCTGCCCTGTTTGCTTTCTAATTTATACTGTGGGGGGGGAAAACGCAAATCGTCAAGGCCCCAACAGGGGGAACCGGCAGGTGAAGCCCTCAGGGCGTCCGGAGGACGGCTACCACTTTGCCCTGTACCTCTACATCAGAGGGGTGGCAGTAGATGGGGGCCATAAGGCTGTTTTCCGGCTGGAGCCGGACCCGGTCCCCCTCCAGGTAAAAGCGCTTGAAGGTGACCTCCCCTTTGTCCTTCAACCAGACAGCTACCATCTCCCCATTCTCCGCTTGCCGGGCAGGGCGCATCACCAGGGTGTCACCATCAGCGATGAGGGCATCTATCATGGAGGTGCCCTTCACCTTGAGGGCATAGACCCTCTCCCAATCCTTCACCACCTCCTGGGGCATTTCCAGCACCTCTAGGGGGGAGCTATGCCAGGCCTCCTCCCCGGGCAGTTTTAGGGGCTCCCCCGCGGCAATATAGCCCAGGAGGGGCACCCCCACCAGCCGTTTCCGCCCGGCCAGCTCAATCCCCCGGGATACCTCCCGGTCCCGCCGCAGGTATCCCCCCCTCTCCAGAAGGGTTAGGTTATAGTCCACCACCGAGGTTGAGCTCAGGCCACAGCCCCGCACGATGTCCCTCACCGTAGGGGGATACCCCCTCTCCCCCAGGAACTGCCGGATAAAGGCCAGCATCCTCTCCTGTTTGGGAGATAGAGCCTTCTGTTTCATAGCATCACTCCTTGAACAACAGTTCTAGCAGATACGATAGCAGGGGGAGGGGCGCATGTCAATAGCCTGCGGGAACCAGGGACGGTCATCCGGGCAGTGACAGGCCTGGTCCAGGACCGGGCCCGGCCCTCTCCTGGGCTATAGACTCGCCGACAGCGCCAGGAAGTTCCGCAGGACCTGGAGGCCCAGCTGGCCGCTCTTCTCGGGGTGGAATTGGGTGGCCACCAGGTTGTCCCGGATGATAACGCTGGAGAAAGGCAGGCCGTATTCTGTCTCTCCCGCCACCACCCCATCGTCCTCGGGGGCGGGGTAATAGCTGTGGACAAAGTAGAAAAAGGAGGGGTTGGGGACGCCCTGGAACAGGGGATGGGGCCTCTTCTGCCGGACCAGGTTCCAGCCCATATGGGGGACCTTCACTCCCGGGGGCAGCCTCTTCACCCTGCCCTTGAGGAGGCCCAGGCAGGGGCGGTCCCCTTCTTCGGTGAACTCAAACAGGACCTGGAGCCCCAGGCAGATGCCCAGGAAAGGCCGGCCCCCCTGAACGGCCCTCTTCAGGGGTTCCGCCAGGCCCCCGGCCTCCAGCTCCTGCAGGGCCGGAGAAGCCGCTCCAACCCCGGGGAGGATAAGGGTCGGGGCCTCCAGGATATCCTGGACGCTTCTGGTCACCCGCACCTCGCGGCCAAGATATCGCACCGCCTTGACCACGCTCTTGAGGTTCCCCGCCCCGAAGTCCACCACCACCACCGGCCTCAGCATATATGTTTACCTGAAAGAGCCCAGGCGCTGGAGGGGGACGCCCTGGCGGCAGAGGGGACATTCCTCCGCGCGATAAGTAGGCGCGGACGCGCGGTAGCAGCGAAAAAAGGGCACCCCGAAGTCCACCCCCCCGCTCCTGTCCACCACTACTCCGATGCCCACCACACTGCCCCCTGCCTTCCTCACCGCCTCCAGCATCTCCCTCAGGGAGCCCCCGGTGGTGAGAACATCGTCCACGATGAGGACCTTCTCGCCGGGAGAGATGGTCTGGCCACGGCGGAAGGCCCTACCCTCCTCCCCCCTTTCGGCGTAGACAGCCTTTACCCCCAACGCGCGGGCCACCTCATAGGCCAGCACCGCGCCCCCCAGGGCGGGGCCGGCCACCGCCCCCACCCCCTTTACCCGGAAGTGGTCCGCTATCAGCCGGCACAGCTCCCCGGTGAACTCAGGGTGCTGCAGGATGCGGAACTTCTCCCAGTAGACAGGAGAATGGAGGCCAGAACTCAGGAGGAAATGCCCCTCCAGCATGGCCCCCGTGCGGCGGAACAGCTCTTCCGCATTATCCATCGGCGTATGAGTAGTTGGGGGCCCGGCCGGGGGGCAGGAGGGAGAGCCAGGCCTTGCCGATGATGTTCCGGAGGGGAATAGGACCCACCCCCCCCCAGTCGCTGGAATCGGTGCTCTGGGAGCGGTTGTCCCCCATGACAAAATAGTTCCCCGCGGGCACCACCACAGGACGAAGGCTGGAGGGAGACCCGTGGGCGTAGGGCTCATCAAGGGCCTTCCCGTTGATATAGACCCGACCGTCCCTTATCTCTACCTCCTCCCCCGGCAGGCCCACAATCCTTTTAATCCAGACCTCCTCGGGGCGGCGGGGAGCGCTAAATACCACTATCTCCCCCCGGCGGGGAAGGTGAAAGAGATAGGCCCACTCCCCCTCCTTTTTCAGGGGAAGGACCCGGCCCAGCGTTCCCCCCAGCCTCCAGTAGATGGCCTTGCTTACCAGCAGGCGCTGGCCCTCATTGAGGGTCGGGTCCATGCTGTGCTTCTGCACCACAAAGCTCTGGACTGTTGCCTGAGCTACCGCAAAGATGATAACGGCGAGGACAAGGGTCTCCAGGATTTCGCGCAGTAACTTCATTTTCGCGCCATTATAACCTAACCTTTCCCTGAGTTCCATCGTTATAATAGTAGGAGGACCATAGAAAGGAGAGATGAAATGAGGAAGCTAGTACTTTTGGCCATCGTTGGTCTGCTTTTCCTCGCCGGGTGCACCCTGAGGGAGCAAGGGGCAGTGCCCCAGGGGGCCAGCGCCGTCCTTCAAGCCACGGAGCAGACGGGGCTGGTGGTGAGCGGGGAGGGGCTGGGCACCTATGTCCCCGATATAGCCGTCCTCCGGCTGGGGATTGCGTCCCAGGAGACCACAGTAGCCCAGGCCCAGCTCCGGGCCCGGGAGGCAATGGCCAAAGTTGTCGCCGCTCTGAAGGGGAAAGGGGTTGCGGACAAAGATATCCAGACCCAGTATTTCTCCATCCAGCCGGTGACGCAATATATTGAAGAGACGGTGGGGGGGATAAGAAGGGGCAGGCAGATTACTGTGGGCTACCTCGTGTCCAATACGGTCCAGGCCAAGCTCCGCAAAGTAGATGAAGCGGGGCCAATCATAGATGCGGTGGCCGAGGCAGGGGGTGACCTGACCCGCATAGACAGCATCGGCTTCACCAAGGAAGATATCACCCAGGAGAAGAACCTGGCCCGCGAGAAAGCGGTGAAAGACGCCCAGGCCAAAGCCCAGCAGATAGCCGGGCTCCTGGGCATTGAACTGGGGAAGCCACTCTACATCACCGAGAGCTCCCCGTATATGCCCGTCCCTGGCCCCATCTACGCAAGGGCTGAAGCCGCTGGAGCCCCATCCACCCCCATCCTTGTTGGGGAGCAGCAGCTCACGGTCACCGTCCAGATTATCTATTCCATAAAATAGGGAACAGCTACTTCTGCTGAAGCTCCGCCAGGGTGACTCCGGCCCCCCCTTCACCCTCAACCCCGGACCGGAAGGACTTCACCAGGGGATGATGCCGGAGCATCCCCTGGACCGCTTGGCGCAGGGCCCCGGTCCCTTTGCCGTGGATGACCCTCACCCAGGGGCTGCCGGAGACAAAGGCGTCGTTCAGGAACATGTCCAGCCTGATGAGGGCCTCATCCGCCCTCAGGCTGTGCAGGTCCACTTCCGGGCAGTCATAGCGCATGGCCCCTGATTGTATCACTTTCCCGTTGCAATCCAAGGGGAGGGGTGCTACACTGTCCCCCGAAAGCCTATGGTCCTCAGCGACCGCACAATAAGGGAGGAGATAGAGAAGGGGCGAATAGTCATTGACCCCTTTGACCCCTCCTGCGTCCAGCCCGCCAGCGTAGACCTGCACCTGGGTAGGAAGCTCTTGGTCTTCCGCACTTGGAAGTATCCCTACTATATTGACCTCAGACAGCCCCTTGATGGACTGACAACAGGAGTAGCAATACCCAAGCACCAACCATTTTCCCTCCAGCCCGGGGAGTTCGTCCTGGCCAGCACCGTGGAGTCCATCACCCTGCCCAATGATATTGTGGCCCGCTTGGAAGGCAAGTCCTCTTTGGGCCGCATAGGGCTCCTTATCCATTCCACCGCTGGCTATGTGGACCCAGGGTGGCAAGGGCACTTAACGCTGGAAATCTCCAGTGCCGCCAGAATGCCGATACTCCTCTATGCAGGCATGAGAATAAGCCAGATATCTTTCCTTCGTCTTACAACGCCCGCCGACCGCCCCTATGGTCACCCTGAACTCAAGAGCAAGTACCAGGGGCAAAAAGGTCCTACTCGTACCTTGTACTACGAGGAGTTTGGGCCGCAAGCGCAACTCCTCCCTCTCGCACCAGTCGCAGTCAAGGCAAAGGAAACCAAAGCTAAAGATAGTACTTTACGGGAATGGATAAGGACAAGTCAGTTCCGCGGCAGCGTAGCAAAGCTCGCAGAAGCCCTCGGGGTTCCAGTCAAGACTGTGGAGGATTGGGTGTATAGGGGTGCAAACCCCGGCGAGCAGAATAGGCGAAAGGTCTTCCAGATGACTGGTCTTCCCAGGTTCAAACCTAGAGGGGAATCTCCACAGCCCGAGCTAAGCAAGCAAGGTCTGCTAGAAGGCTGAGCCTGTGGACTACATGGCCCGGGCCCTGGAGCTGGCCCGCCAGGCCCTGGGCAACACCAGCCCCAACCCGGCGGTGGGGGCGGTGATTGTCAAAGACGGGGAAATCGTAGGGGAAGGTTTTACCCAACCCCCCGGCGGCCCCCACGCGGAGATAGCGGCCCTGGGAAGAGCGGGGGAAAGGACCAGGGGGGCCCGGTTGTTCGTCACCCTGGAGCCCTGCTGTATTTTCGGCCGCACCCCCCCCTGCACCCAGGCCATCATCCGCGCAGGCATCGCCAGCGTCCATATGGCCACCCTGGACCCCAACCCCCGGGTCTGGGGCAGGGGCAAGGTGGAGCTGGAGGAGGCGGGGATAGCAACTCATACGGGAGAACACGCCCATGAGGCCCTGGAGTTGAACGATGCTTATGTCAAGCACATCACCACCGGCCTGCCCCTGGTGGCGGCCAAGTTCGCCATGAGCCTGGACGGGAAGATTGCCACGAGAAAGGGGGACTCCCGCTGGCTCACCGGGCCCCAGGCCCAGGCTTTTGCCCACCGCCTGCGCTTCTGGTCCGATGCCGTGATGGTGGGGGCGAACACGGTCCTGGCCGATGACCCCCGCCTCACCGCCCGGGACGAGCAGGGCAACGAGATAAAGGCTCCCCTGCGGGTAGTGGTGGACAGCTCCGGGCGCACCCCGCCCTCGGCCCATGTCTTCCAGGGGCCAGGGAAAGCCCTGCTGGCCGTGGCCCGGCCCAGGCTGGGGGGAAGATACCCCAAGGCGGAGGTGGCCGAGCTCCCCGCCCCCGATGGCCGGGTGGACATTGAAGGGCTCCTCTCCCTCCTGGGGAAAAGGGGTATATCCCAGGTGCTGGTGGAGGGTGGGGGAGAGCTGCTCGGCTCCCTGTTTGACCGGGGCCTGGTGGACAAGGTATATGCCTTCATCGCCCCCGTTATTATCGGGGGGAAAAGCGCCATCCCCGCGGTAGGTGGGGAAGGGGTAGAAAAGCTAGCCCAGGCCCCCCGCCTGGAAGGTGTCCACCAGGAAAAGCTGGGAGAAGACCTCCTGATATGGGGCTACCTCCCCGGGAGGAGGCCCTCGCTGGAAAGGTTGCCATGGCCAGAAACCGTGGGCCGGAAGACCGTATAGCCCGGGAGCGCTGGGACCGCGTCTACCAGGAGACGCCCCTGGAGGAGATCCCCTGGGAAGAGGGACACCCCTCCTCCATCCTGGTGGACCTGGTAAGGCAGGGCAAGGTGAAAAAGGGGACGGCCCTGGACATCTGCTGTGGCACAGGCCACAACGCCCTCTTCCTGGCCCAGGCGGGCTTCCAGGTAGCCGGCATAGACATCTCCCCCACCGCTATCAACCATGCCCAGGAACGCTGCCAGCAGGCCGGGGTCTCCTGCCAGCTCGCCCCGGGGAACGCCACCCGTCTTCCCTACCCCGACGGCAGCTTTGACCTGGTCTTTGACCGGGGCTGCTTCCATCATATTCCCCCCTCGGACCGGGAGGCATTCATCCAGGGCGTCCACCGGGTGCTGAAGCCGGGGGGAAAATACCAGCTCATCTGCTTTTCCGACAGGGACCGCTGGGCCCCCCAGGGCTTCTCCCGGGAGCAGATAAGAGAATACTTCTCCCCCTTGTTTCAGATAGAGTCCCTGGAAGAGTCCACCTTCCGGGAAAAGGGCAGTCGCTTCCAGCGCCGTTTCTATTCAGCCCTGATGGAGAAGAGGGTTGTTCACCGGGATAGTTGAGGAGGTGGGGAAGGCGAAATACCTCCGGAGTGGGGAGCTGTTCGTTTCCTGCACCCGCGTCCTGGAGGGCACCCGGCCGGGGGACAGCCTGAGCATCAATGGCGCTTGCCTTACGGCAACCCGCGTGGAGAAGGACGGCTTTGCCGTGGAGCTTATGCCCGAGACGTTGAAGCGGACAAACCTGGGGGACCTGCGCCCCGGCCAGCAGGTGAACCTGGAGCGGGCCCTGGCACTGGGTGGGCGGCTGGGGGGACACCTGGTCCAGGGCCATGTGGATGCCACCGGCCACCTCCTATCCCTGACCCCCCAGGAGGGGGCAGTCCTGGCCCGCTTTTCGGCCCCCGCAGGGCTTATGACCTATATTGTGGAGAAGGGGTTCATCGCCGTGGACGGGGTGAGCCTGACGGTGGTAGAGGTTGGGCCGGACTACCTTACCTGTTCCCTGGTGCGGTATACTATGGAGAACACCACCCTGGGCCAGAAGAAGCCCGGGGACAGAGTGAACCTGGAAGGGGACATCGTGGCCAAGTATGTGGAGAGGTTCCGGGAAAGGAAAGGGATAACCCTGGAGTTCCTTTCCAGCCAGGGTTTTGTGCAGGAGTAAGGGAATGCCCTTTGCCACTGTCAAAGAAGCTATAGAAGAGGTCAGGAAAGGCAACTTCCTCATCATCGTGGACGACTACGACCGCGAGAATGAGGGAGACCTGGCCATAGCCGCCGAGAAGGTCACCCCCGAGGCCATCAACTTCATGGCCAGGCATGCCCGGGGCCTCATCTGCATGCCCGTCATCGGGAAGCGGCTGGACGAGCTCCAGGTACCCCTCATGGTCCAGGACAACACCTCCAAGCACGGCACCGCCTTCACCATTTCGGTAGAGGCCAAGCACCACACCTCCACCGGCATCTCGGCCCAGGACCGGGCGGCCACCATCAAGGCCATCCTGGACCCCGCCACCCGTCCCGAGGACCTGGCCCGCCCAGGCCATACGTTCCCCCTCCGGGCCAGAGAAGGGGGGGTCCTGGTCCGGGCGGGGCATACCGAGGCCATTGTGGACCTGGCCCGCCTGGCGGGCCTCAGCCCTGCCGGGGCCATCTGCGAGATACTGAATGAGGACGGCAGCATCGCCCGCCTGCCCGAGCTGGAGAAGCTAGCGGAGCGGTCCGGGCTCAAGGTCATCAGCGTGGCCGACCTCATTGCCTACCGCCGGCGTACGGAAAAGCTGGTGGAGAAGGTGGCCGAGGCCCGCCTCCCAACCCGCTACGGCAAATTCAGGGCCATAGCCTACAAGAGCACTACTGACCCCGACGAGCATGTGGCCCTGGTCCTGGGGGAGGTAGCTGGGGAGGAGCCGGTGCTGGTCCGGGTCCACAGCGAGTGCCTCACCGGTGATGTCTTCGGCAGCCTGCGCTGCGACTGCGGGGACCAGATTGGCCTGGCCATGCAGGCCATCGCGAAGGAGGGGAAAGGGGTCTTCCTCTACATGCGCCAGGAAGGGCGGGGCATAGGCTTCCACAACAAGCTCAAGGCCTATGCCCTCCAGGACCAGGGCCTGGACACCGTAGAGGCCAACCGCCGCCTGGGCTTCCCCGCCGACCTGAGAGATTACGGCATCGGGGCCCAGATATTGAGCGACCTGGGGATAAAGAACCTCCGCCTCCTCACCAACAACCCCAAGAAGGTGGTGGGGCTGGAGGGCTACGGGCTCAAGGTGGTGGAGACCGTCCCCCTCATCGCCACCCCCAACCCATATAACCGCCAGTATCTGGTGGCCAAAGAGAAGAAGATGGGCCACCGGCTGGGAATGGAGGCAAAGGATGAAGACCTATGAAGGCTCTTTCCTGGGGCAGGGACTGAGGTTCGCCCTCATCGTTTCCCGTTTCAACCACTTCCTCACCCACCGCCTTCTGGAGGGGGCTCAGGACTGCCTCCTCCGCCATGGGGTGGCCGAGGAGAATATTGACATCGTCTGGACCCCCGGCACCTTTGAGGAGCCCCTGGTGGCAAAGAGGCTGGCCCAGGGGGGCAGGTACAACGCCATTATCTGCCTGGGGGCGATAATCCGGGGCGATACCCCCCACTTTGACTATATCGCCGGCGAGGTCACCAAGGGCATCGCCCATGTGGGGATGGAGACTGGGGTCCCAGTCCTCCACGGCATAATCACCGCCGACAACCTGGAGCAGGCCATAGCAAGGGCAGGGACAAAAGAGGGCAACAAGGGCTTCAGCGCCGCGCAGGCGGCCCTGGAGATGGCTAACCTCCTCAAGGGGCTGGGCGCAAAGGGCCGGGCTACTCCTTAACTAGCCGGGCTATTCCCTGACCAGATAGACCCGGTCCCCCCGCCTGACACGGTCGGTGACCTTCACCCCGACCTGGTCCCTGGCATTGGCCACCTGGACCTTGACGTTGTTGACCTCCATGGACTCCACCACCATGGTGATGTCGGTGGTATGGCCCTTGATGTGGACCGTCTCCCCCACCTTGAGAGTGCCGGTGAGCTCTATCCCCGCTACCACCGGCCGGGCAAAGAAGTCATTGACCGTGCCTATCTCCTCTTCTACCGCCATAGAGACCTCCTGTGCTTTTCCTAGAGTATAAAAGTCGTCTTGGCAAATATCAATAGAGGGACCGGCGTCTAGAGGGGGGGCCTTCTCAGGTGGTGGCCGGTGGCCTGTTCATAGGCAAAACCTGTGCGGAACAGCAGCTCCTCGCTCAATGGGGGACCGATAATCTGCATCCCCACGGGGAGACCATCGGCGAAGCCGGCGGGCAGGGTGAGGGCGGGGACGGCAGCGATATTCACCGGGATGGTGAAAACGTCGGAGAGATACATCTGAACGGGGTCGGCCAGCTTTTCCCCCAGGCGGAAGGGCACCGTGGGGGAGGTGGGGGTGATAAGGGCCTGGCACCGCTGAAAGGCCTGGTCCAGGTCCTGGCGTATAAGGGTCCTCACCTTCTGGGCCTTGAGATAGTAGGCATCGTAGTAGCCTTTGGAGAGGGCGTAGGTCCCCAGCATGACACGCCTCTTAACCTCGGGGCCGAAGCCAAACTGCCGCGTCCTCTCCATAGCCTGCCACATCTCCGGGGCCATGTCGGAGAAGCCGTACTTCACCCCATCATAGCGCGCCAGGTTAGCCGAGGCCTCGGAAGGGGCCAGGATATAGTAGGCTGCCAGGGCATAGCGGGTATGAGGCAGGGAGATGTCCCAGTCCACCTCCGCCCCCAGCTCCTCCAGCTTCTTGATGGCCTGGCGCATCACCTTTTCCACCCCCGCCTCCAGCCCGCGGGGGAAGAACTCCTTCGGCACCCCCAGCCGGAGGCCCTTGAGGTCGGGGATGAATGCCCGGGTATAGTCGGGTAGGGGGAGGGCCAGGGAGGTGGAGTCGCTGGGGTCATGGCCGCCGATGGCCTGGAGGACTAAGGCACAGTCCTTCACGGTCCGGGCCATGGGCCCTATCTGGTCCAGGGAGCTGGCGAAGGCCACCAGGCCATAGCGGGAGACCAGGCCGTAGGTGGGCTTGAGGCCGACAATGCCGCAGAAGCCCGCTGGCTGGCGGATGGAGCCCCCTGTGTCCGAGCCCAGGGCAAAGAGGGCCTCCCCCGCCGCCACCGCCGCCGCTGAACCCCCACTGGAGCCGCCGGGCACCCGGGAGAGGTCCCAGGGGTTGTGGGTGGGGAAGAAGGCCGAGTTCTCCGTGGACGAGCCCATGGCAAACTCGTCCATATTGGTCTTCCCCACCATCACCGCCCCCGCCCCCTGGAGCCTCCCCACCACCGTGGCATCATACGGGGGGATGAAGTCCTCCAGCATCCTGGAGGAGCAGGTAGTGCGGACGCCCCGGGTGCACATGTTGTCCTTGATGGCGGCGGGGATGCCCAGGAGGGGATTCCTATCCCCTTCCTTGAGCCTTTTCTGGGCTTCTTCCGCCTGCTTCAGGGCCTCCTCCGGGGTGGGGGTAACGAAGGCCTTCACCCTGCCCTCCACCCCCTCAATCCGCTCCTGGACCGCCCGGACCAGCTCCGGGATGGAGACCCCCTTTTTTCTCAGGAGCTGATGGGCTTCCTCAATGCTGAGGTAGTAGAGCTCTTTCACTCCAGCACCGGCCGGACCTTGAAATGGCCTTCCTCCTGCCGGGGGGCATTGGCCAGGACCTCGCCCTGGGGCAGAGAAGGGGCTACTTCGTCCTCCCGCAGGACATTCTGGAGGGGGACAGCGTGGGTGGTGGGGGGCACCCCTTCGCTCTCCACCTCCTTCAGCACCTCAAAGTTCTCCAGGATATTGGAAAGCTGTTCCCGGAAGCGCTCCACATCCTCCTCGGTCAGCCCCAGGCGGGCGAGCCGGGCAATATGGAGCACCTCTTCCCGGCTCAGCTTCATCCTTCCCCCTTCCTGGCCAGGCCGATGAGCTGCTCAATATCCGTCATGCCCTCTCGCTTCAGGAACCCTTCTACCCCGTCCAGTACCTCCAGGGCGGCCCCGGGGTTGAGGAAGGTGGCCGTGCCCACCTGGACTGCCCCGGCCCCGGCCATGAGGAACTCCAGGGCATCCTGGGCGCTCATGATGCCGCCGCAGGCTATCACCGGGGCCTCCACTGCCCCGGCCACCTGATAGACCAGATAAAGGGCGATGGGCCGGATGGCGGGGCCGGAGAGGCCTCCAGAGACCGCCCCCAGCCCGGGGCGGCGCTTTTTCACATCTATGACCATCCCCCTGATGGTATTGGCCACGGTCAGGGCATCGGCCCCCGCCTCCACTACTGCCCGGGCCACCGCCACAATATCCCGGGCCTCGGGGCTCAGCTTCACCAGCACGGGGAGGCGGGTATTCTTCCTGACCGCCCTGGTAACCTCCGCCGCCAGCTCGGGGTGGGTGCCGAACTCCACCCCGCCCCGCTCCAGGTTGGGGCAGGATATGTTCACCTCCAGGCCGGCCACCCCCTCCACCCCATCCAGCCCCCGGGCCAGCGCGGCATACTCCGCCACCTTCTCCCCGGCAATGTTCACAATGACCGGTGTTTGCCACCGGGCCCAGAGGGGAGCCTTCTCCCCGACGAGCCTTTCCAGGCCGATGTTCTCCAGCCCTATGGAATTGAGAAGGCCGCAGGGGGTCTCCGCCAGGCGGGGCTGGGGGTTTCCGGGGCGGGGCTGGAGGGTGATTCCCTTGGTAACTACCGCCCCCAGGCGCTGGATATCCAGGAGCCCCTCCATCTCGTCCCCGTAGCCACAGGTGCCAGAAGCGGTCATCACCGGGTTCCTGAGCCTCAGCGGCCCCAGGCTGACAGAAAGGCCGGGCACCTAAATCCCCGTCACGAGTTCCACCAGGGGGATGAGGACAACCCCCAGCATGACCGAGGCCACCACCCAGTAATTAAACCGGCGGTGGGCTTCCGGCAGGAGGTCCGAGGCCCCCACGTACAGAAAGGCGCCCGCAGCGAAGGAGAAGAGGGGACCATAGAGGCTCTGGGGGAAAAGGCCCAGCAGGACCAGTCCGGCAGCCACGGGGGTGAGCAGGGCATCAATGGCCAGGGCCCCCAGCACCCTGACCCTGCGGTAGCCCGCCCCCTGCATGATGACAGAGGTTGTGAAGCCCCGGGGGAACTCGTGGACGATGACCGCGAGGGCCACAGAAACGCCCACAGCCGGGGCCAGGGAATAGCCCACTGCAATGGCCACCCCGTCCAGCAGGCTCTCCGCCGCAATGCCGATGAGGGCCGTCCACCCCAGGGAATGGACCTCACACTCGCCCTCGTGGCAGGTATGGACCATGATGAGTTTCTCGGTGGCATAAAGGCCGAAGAATCCCACCGCCAGGGCGATGAAGCTGGCCCCCTCCAGTTCTGCAACCTCCGGCAGCATCACCAGGAGGGCCACGGAGACCATCACCCCGGCGGCGAACCCTAGCAGGTAGCGGGTGGGTACCTGCCTGACCCTGGTGTAGACGGGGAGGAGCCCCCCTATCACCGTAGACAAGGCAGATAGGAAGGCCAGGGCCAGGACTGCCATCAGAGGCCCTTCTCCACCAGATAGGCCGTCAGGTCGGCCACCCGGCAGCTATAGCCCCACTCGTTGTCATACCAGGCCAGGACCTTGACCATGTTGCCCCCTATCACCATAGTGCTGGGGGCATCAAAGATGGCCGAGGCCGGGTTCCCCTTGAAATCGGAGCTCACCAGCTCCTCCTCGCAGTATTCCAGCAGGCCCTTCAAAGGCCCCTGGGCCGCCTCCCGGAAGGCCCGGTTCACCTCCTCCACGGAAACATCCCGGGAGAGGTCGGCCACGAAGTCGCAGAGGGAAACGGTGGGCACCGGCACCCGGAAAGCCACGCCGTGGAGCCTGCCCTTGAGCTCGGGGATGACGACCGTGACGGCCCGGGCCGCCCCGGTGGTGGTAGGGACGATGTTCATTGCCGCCGCCCTGGCCCGCCTCAGGTCCGAGTGGAACATATCCAGGAGCCTCTGGTCATTGGTGTAGGCGTGGATAGTGGACATGAGCCCCTTCACCACCCCGAACTTGTCATTAAGGACCTTGACCACCGGGGCAATACAGTTGGTGGTGCAGGAGGCATTGGAGATGACATGGTGGCGGGCAGGGTCGTAGGCCTTCTCATTCACCCCCAGGACAACAGTCACATCCTCCCCCTTGGCGGGGGCGGTGATGATGACCTTCTTGGCCCCGGCCTGGAGGTGAGCCCCGGCCTTGGCGGCATCGGTGAAGATGCCTGTGGACTCCACCACCACCTCCACCCCCAGCCCCTTCCAGGGGATTTTTGCCGGGTCCCGCTCCGCGAAAACTTTTATCCTCTTCCCGTCCACAATTATAGCGTCCGGGGCGGCTTCCACCTTCCCCGGGTAGCGGCCATAGTTGGAGTCCCAGCGCAGGAGGTGGGCATTGGTCCTGGGGTCGGTGAGGTCATTGACAGCCACCACCTCCAGCTTATCCGGGTGGCGTTCCAGGACGGCCCGGAGCGTCTGCCGGCCCACCCGGCCAAACCCGTTGATGCCTATCTTTGTTGCCATGATTCCTCCTTTTCTCGGTGGTATTCCACCTTCACCTGGGTCCTTATCCCCCCCCTCTCCCGGAAGCGGGCCTCCACCTCTATCTGCAGGGGCCGGAGCAGCCCCGCCAGGTCCCGCAGGATGCGGTTGGGGCTGTGCTCCTGTAGGATGCCCACATTGCGGAAGGAGATAAGATAAAGCTTCAGCGACTTGAGCTCCACCAGCTTCTCCCCGGGGATGTATCTTATCGTCAGGTGGGCGAAGTCGGGGAGGCCGGTCCAGGGGCAGACGGAGGTGAACTCCTCGGTCTCATAGACCACCTCGGTGGGTGGGCCCGAGGTATAGTCAAAGGGGATGGCCTCCAGGAGGTCGGCGCGGATGGCCTCCTCCCCCTGAGCGACAAATTGCTTTTCGGACATCTTCATGCCAGGAAGGGAAAGGCCCCTCTCCCGGCAAAGCGGGCGGAGGTGCCCAGCTCCTCCTCTATGCGCAGGAGCTGGTTGTACTTGGCCACCCTCTCCGAGCGAGCGGGGGCACCGGCCTTGATGAGCCCGGCCCCCATGGCCACTGCCAGGTCCGCGATGGTGGTGTCCTCCGTTTCCCCGGAGCGGTGGCTGACGACGAGGGCAAAGCCTGCTTTTTTCGCCATCTCCCCGCAGGCCAGGGTCTCGGTGAGGGTCCCTATCTGGTTGGGCTTGATGAGGATGGCGTTGGAGGCCCGCTCTTTTATCCCCCGTTCCAGACGCCGGGGGTTGGTGGCATATAGGTCATCCCCCACCAAGAGGAGCCTCTTCCCCAGCCTCTCGGCAAGGAGACGCCACCCCCCCCAGTCCTCCTCGGCCATGCCGTCCTCCAGGGATGCCAGGGGGTATTGGGAGGCCAGCCCTTCATAGTAGTCCACCAGGTCCCCGGAGGAGAGGGTATGCCCGTCCGTGGGGATAGTATAGCTGTCCTCCCGGTAGAAGGAGCTGGAGGCGATGTCCAGGGCCAGAAAGATGTCCTCCCCCGGCCCGTAGCCCGCCTTCTTTATAGCCTGGACCAGGAGGTCCAGGCCCTCCTCGTTGCGGGCCAGTTTTGGGGCGAAGCCACCCTCATCCCCCACCCCCAGCCCCAGGCCCTTCTTCTCCAGGATAGCCCTCAGGGCGGAATAGACCTCGGCCCCCATCCTCAGGGCCTGGTCAAAGCTCTCGGCCCCCAGGGGCACCACCAGGAACTCCTGGAAATCGGCCCCCCCGGGGGCGTGCTTGCCCCCGTTGATGAGGTTGAACATAGGCACCGGGAGCTGGTTGGCCCCCACCCCCCCGAGATAGCGGTAGAGGGAGAGCCCCAGGTAGGCGGCCCCGGCATGCGCCACCGCCAGGGAGACCCCCAGGATGGCATTGGCCCCCAGCCGGCCCTTGTTGGAAGTCCCGTCAAGCTCTATGAGCTTTCTGTCTATGGCCTCCTGCTCCAGGGCAGAAAAACCGATAAGGGCCGGGGCTATCTCCTCCCGGATATTCCTGATAGCCTTCAGCACCCCCCGGCCGCCGAAGCGCTTGGGGTCCCCGTCCCTCAGTTCCAGGGCCTCAAACCTGCCGGTGCTGGCCCCCGAGGGCACCGCCGCCCGGCCGAAGGTCCCGTCAATAAGGACCACCTCCACCTCTACGGTGGGTTGACCGCGGGAGTCCAGGACCTCCCGGGCCTCTATTTCCTCAATGGTGCTCAACGGGCCTCCTTGGCCAGCTCCAGGGCCTTCTCCACCGCCTCCTGAGGGGTGGCAGCCGGAACTATAGAATTGTCCTCCCGGCCATTCCGCGCCAGCTCCCAGGTACCCAGGCCCACCACGGGGATGTGGTTCTGAAGGGCATGGGCTATCTCCGAGAGGGTGCCGTAGCTCCCACCGATGGCGATGGCGGCCCTTGCGGACTTGACCACAATGACATTGCGGGCATGGCCCATGCCGGTGACAATGGGAAACTGGACAAAGGGGTTCGCATCCCCAGGGCTGTTCCCGGGGAGGATGCCGATGGTCCTGCCCCCCGCCTTCAAGGCCCCCCGACAGGCGGCCTCCATCACCCCTCCCAGCCCCCCACAGACCAGCACCGCCCCCCTCCGCGCCAGCTCCCTCCCCACCTCCTCCGCCACCCCGGCCTCCCTGGGGGTACACTGGCTGGCCCCGATGACCGCAACAAGGGTTTCCATAGGCTGTTTCCGATTATATCACCCAAGGCTATCTCTGCCAATGAGCTTGCTTCAGATTCCCCTCCGGGGCTATACTGCGCGGGGGGTGCTTCTTGAGACAAAGGGTTGAAATAGTCCAGGGGAAGCTGGAGGGCATCAGCGAGACCAAGGTAATCCTGAAGCTACCGATGGGGAAAGAGTGGGTGGAGAAGGAGTTCCCCCGGGATGAGCTGGCCGTAGGTCTGGAGTGGGTCTTCTCCCACATGGGCCAGTGGGTCCGGGTCAAACTGGTGGACGGGGTGGCCAGAGAGGTGAGCGAAGGGTAGGAGGTCCCTACGCCGGTGGTTTTACACAGAGATTAGGGATATTACCATTGGGGGTCTATATGAACGAGCTGCTAAGTCTACAAGCGGCAATCGCCAATCTTAGGATGTCGCTTACCCGCGCGGACCGCTCCTTCGCTGAGTTCGTGTTTGAGGACAACGAATGGAGCGACCCATCTTGGCTCATCGAAAAGTGTTCTCTGCAGTTACTTGCCATTGCCGAAGCCATGGGATTGTCCGAACTCCACAAAATGATTCTCTCGGAGTATTTGGCGGAGAAGAAATCAGAAGAGCCTTTCTTACGGCAAGGAACGACACCGGATGGTGAGCCATATTCACTGAGTCTTTCAAGGCTGCGGAAATTCCTGGGTGCGGTCGAGCAGTTTTTCCCCCAGAAAGAGCCTACAATCATAAGTAAGGACCTTCTTCAAATCATCCGAGATATCAATTATACGATTACCGACAAAGAGCTATTCCGGGGCGTTCCTCAGACTGAAAGAGATGTGCACATTCGTATTGAGGGGATACTGAAGTGCGTATTCCCTGACCTGAAACACAAGCCCGCGTTGACCAAGCAAATCAAGAACTTCGAACCAGATACAGGGATTCCGTCAATCCAGACACTTATTGAATATAAATTCCTTTCCAGTGCCAAAGATGTGCCTGCTATTGTTGAAGAGATATTGGCCGACACACGTGGCTATGCTTCAAAAGAATGGGGTCGTCTTATTTACGTTATCTATGAGACGAATCGATTTTGGACGGAAAAAGCATGGATTCAGATGCTAAGGGAATCTGGAGTGCCCGAAAACACGACCATTGTTGTTCTTAGCGGGGAACCTCGCAAGAGACGCAAGGGGAAAAAGCCAATTACTTCCGTCAGAAAATGACGGTGATGTCCTAATCTAGTGTGTACATAGGAGCAGGCAGTTTCTCCCAGGGGACCTTATGGTTTTTCAACCTCATCGCCCTTCCGGCGGTTGAAACGGGTCATGGCTTCTTCCAGGCCCTCCGCCAGATAGCATTCCAGGGCCTCCACCGCAGTGGCCACGGCTTTCTCTACTTCTTTATCCTCCTCGGGGGAGAAGTCCTCCAGGACATAGGACACGACATCGCCGCCGCTGGGACGGCCTATGCCCACCCTCAACCTGGGGAAGTCCCGGCTCCCCAGGGCAGCGATGATGGACTCCATGCCGTGGTGGCCCCCGGCACTGCCCCCTGGCCGCAGGCGGACGGCGCCCAGGAGCAGGTCCAGGTCATCGTATATCACCAGCAGGTCCCGGGCGGTTATCCTCAGGGCCTTCACCAGCCCGGCCACGGCCACGCCGCTCCGGTTCATAAAGGTCTGGGGCCTGGCAAGGACCACCTCCTCCCCCCCCACAACCCCCCGGGCGATGCGGGCCTGGCACTGGCTCCGGGAAAAGGCCAGGCCGTGCCGGCGGGCAAAGGCATTGACACAGCGGAAGCCCACATTGTGGCGGTGGCGGGCAAAATCGCGGCCCGGGTTGCCCAGGCCCACGATGAGCTTCATTCTTCCAGGAGCCCCCGGATAAAGACCAGGACCTCTTCATCCAGCAGTTCCGCCAGGCCGGACAGGTCGCTGACCTGGACCGCCTGGATAAACCTCTCCAGCCGCGGACTTGGCTGGGCCATAATCCGGCCGATTACCCGGCGGGAAAGGCGCTGGAGCTGTCCCTGAAGTGCCCTCTGGAGCCCCTGCAGAAAGGCCTCCACCTCCCCCTGCGGAAGGGTCATAAGCAGGCCCAGATGGCAGAGGGAGCAACAGGGCCCTTCTTTCAGGGGAACCTCCACAGCGGGGCAGGGCCTGAGCCCCTCCAGCAGGCCCAGATATTCACCGGCCAGGCCGGCCCCCAGGGGCTCCCCCAGGGCGGAGAGGGAGTTGAGCCGACCCAGGGCCATAACCCAGCTTTCCTTCTCCTCCAGCCGGGCCCGCATCCGGGATATTTCTTGATGGTATTGGCGGTGGTGCTCCCGGTAGACAGGGACATACTGGGAGCGGAGCCAGTCAAACAGGGCCTTAATGCTTTCCCAGAGGTGGGGGCTCTTGAGGAGATAGTCCGGGGAGAGCTGTTCCAGGAGGGAGGCCCGGTCCAGGGCCATCTCCCCCTCCGGGAGCTCCACCCCCTCCAGATACCTCCTGGCCCTCTCCGCCTGGGGCAGGAAGGGGAAACGGCCCTCTATGTGCTCCAGCAGGGCCCGGGCCAGAAGGTCAAAGCGGCGGGGGTTGTCCTCTAGAGAGAAGACCTGCTCCGGGGTGACGGTGAAGGGGGCCTGGGCTATGATTCTGCCCAGGCCGTAGAGCCGGGCCTCCTCCCGGGGGGACCTCTCCTTTACCTGTTTCCTGGCGGGGGCGGGGACGACCACCACCAGGCGGGGGTCAGGCGGAGGGGGGACCTCCTGGGCCCGGGTAAGGAAGATGAGCCCGAAGTCTTTCCCCAAGGCAAGATTTTCCAGTCCCGGCTTCCAGGAAGAGGTGAGGAGCACTTCTCCCCGGCATTCCCGGCCCCCGTGCGAGACCTGCCAGGAGAGAGGGGTGTCCAGTGGCAGCTCTGAGAGATAGGAGGGAAAGCTCAAGCCTTCTCCCCGATAAGGGCCAGGAACTCCTTTTCCGTAAGCAACTTTATCCCCAGGGAGCGGGCCCGGTCCAGTTTGCTGCCGGGGTCAGCCCCCGCCACCAGGTAGGTGGTCTTGCGGGTAACATTGGAGCCCACCACGCCCCCTTTCTCCCTTATCATGGCCTCTGCCCTCTCCCGGGCAAAGGACTCCAGCCTCCCGGTGATGACGAACTCCATCCCGGAGAGGGGCAGGGCTTCAGGCTCGGCCTCTCTATCCTCCAGCCTCACCCCCGCCCGCCCCAGTTTCTCAATTATCTCACTATTCCTTGGCTCCCGGAAGAAGGCCGCCACGCTCTGGGCTATCTTGGGCCCGATGGTGGGAACAGCCGTCAGCTCCTCTTCCCCGGCCTTCATAAGCCTGTCCAGGCTCTTGAAATGTTCTGCCAGGAGCCGGGCGACCTCCTCTCCCACATGGAAGATGCCCAGGCCAAAGAGGAGCCGCGCAAGAGAACGGTCTTTGCTGGCCTGGATGGAGGCGATGAAGTTGGAGGCGCTCTTCTCCGCTATCTTCTCCAGGGTCAGGATGTTCTCCCAGCTCAGCTGGGGGCTGGCCCCTACGGCCTCAAGAACGCCAGGGAGGACATCGTCCACCACCTCCCGCAATGCTACCAGCTCCTGCTCGGTGAGACCATACCTGGCGCCGACGGCCCTGGTCTCTCCGGCATCATAAAGAACGCTGTCGGTCAACCTCTTCACAACAGTATGCTGGATTGGAGTGAGGTCCCGCCTGGTGGCGACCGCCCTGCTGACCTCCTCAATAACCCTATCCGCCTTCCCTTTCGCTTCCAGCAGCCCTTCCCGGGTCAGGCGGTAGTAGTCGGCCACATCCTGGAGGAGCCCGGCCTTGAAGAGGGCCAGGGTCATCTTTTCGCCCAGCCCCTCGATGTCCATAGCATTGCGGGAGGCGAAGTGCCCCAGGCGCTGGTGGACCTGGGCAGGGCAGGCGGCATCGGGGCAGCGGACCATCACCTCGCCTTCTGGCCTGACAGCCTGGGCCCCGCAGACAGGGCACCTCTGGAACCTTTCCAGGAGCTCCCGGTCCTGGTCCACAGGTAGCTCGTTCCCCTTCCTCAGGCCCACCACCGACCCCACCACCTCGGGGATGACCTCCCCCGCCCTCTGAACGATGACCATGTCCCCCCGGCGGATGTCCTTGCGCCGGATGTCATCCAGGTTGTGGAGGGCAGCCTGGCGGATGGTGACCCCGCCCACGGAGACAGGCTCCAGTACGGCGAAGGGGTTGAGGGTTCCGGTGCGGCCCACACTTATCCGGATATCCATCAGCCGAGTGTTGACCTGGGTGGCGGGGAACTTGTAGGCTACCGCCCAGCGGGGCTCATGCCCTACATCCCCCAGCTCCTCCTGGAGGGCCAGGGGGTTCACCTTCACCACCACCCCGTCCACGTCATAGGGCAACTCCTCCCGCCTCTCTCGCCAGTAGCGGTAGTATTCCTCCGCCTCCTCCAAGCTCTCCACCTTCCGGCTGGCGGGGTTGACCTTGAAGCCCAGGCCTTTCAGGAGCTCCAGGCACTCCCAGTGGGTGGGGCGGGGGATGGCGGGGTCGGCCCAGCCCAGGGCATAGACATAGATATCCAGGGGGCGCGAGGCGGTGATGCGGGGGTCCAGTTGGCGCACCGACCCCGCCGCCGCGTTCCTGGGGTTGGCAAAGAGGGGCAGGCCCTGGGCGGCCCTCTCCTCGTTCAGCTTCTTGAAGGCCTGGTGGGGGAGATAGACCTCCCCCCGCACCTCAAAGCGGGGTGGGACCTTCTCCCCGGGAACGGATAAGGGGACGGCGCGGATGGTCCTCAGGTTCTGGGTCACCTCCTCCCCCCGTAAGCCGTCCCCCCGGGTGGCCCCCGCCACCAGACGCCCGTACTCATAGGTCAGGGCCACCGCCAGGCCATCAATCTTCAGCTCGCAGACCATATCAAAGGGGCGGCCGGGGACAAGATTGGTCACCCTCTTGTGCCAGGCTTCAAGCTCCTGGTCGTCAAAGGCATTGGCCAGGCTGAGCATGGGGCGGGGGTGCTCCACAGTGCCGAACGCCTCCACGGGGGTTGCCCCCACCCGCTGGGTGGGGGAATCGGGGGTGATGAGCTCCGGGTGCTCAGCCTCCAGCCTCTTCAGCTCCCGCACCAGCTCGTCATATTCGGCATCGCTGACCTCGGGGCTGTCCAGGACATAGTACCTGTAGTTGTGGCGGTTGATGAGCCGCCCCAGCTCCTCAATCCTCGCTTTCACCTGCTCATAGCTCATCCCCGTCTCCATAGCAGCCTGACCACTAGTATATGTAGCCCGAGAAGAATTGAAAAGGCGGGTCTTGAAGGTGGGGCCCTTTTACCCTAGAATATATAGGCTATGGCAGATATAAGGCCTTTCCGAGGTCTCAGGTACAGCCCCCGCTTCGTCCCCGACCCCTCCCTGGTCCTCTGCCCCCCCTATGATGTCATCTCCCCCCAGACCCAGAAGGCGTTACATGAAAGAAGCCGCTACAATATCATCCACCTGGAATACGGGGAAAGACGGCCTGGCGATACCGCTGAGGACAATCGCTACACCAGGGCTTTTTCCCTCCTCTGGGAATGGCTCACAAAAGGGGTCCTCCCCCGGGAGGCAGAGCCAGCCTTCTACCTGCATCACCAGACCTTCACCTTCGGGGGGAAAAGGTATACCCGCCGCGTGCTCATGGCTGCGGTGGAGCTGAACCGGGACGTCATCCGGGCCCACGAGGGCACCCTGCAGGCACCCAGAACGGACCGCCTGGACCTCCTGCGGGCCACCAAGACTAACATCAGCCCCGTCTTCTGCCTTTACCAGGACCCGACGGGGAAGGCTATGGAGGTCTTTTCTCAAGTTGAACAGTCCCACCCCGTCCTGGAAGCCCAGGTGGAAGAGGAGGAGCACCAGCTCTGGACCATCACCGACCCGGGCCTTCAGAGGGAGCTCCAGGAGCTCCTCTCCCCCCTCCCCCTCTATATCGCGGATGGCCACCACCGCTTCTCAAGCGCCCTGGCCTACAAAGAGGAAATGGAAAGGGCGTGCGCCCCCGGAGATGAGCACAGCTTTGTCCTGATGGGCCTGGTGGAGTTCCATGACCCGGGGCTCCTCATCCTGCCCGTTCACCGCATGGTGACGGGGCTGGGGCCCAAGGCCCCCACCTGCCTAGTGGCCGTGGCCGAACTCTTTCAGGTCCAGCCCTTCCCGTCCCCCGTAGCTCTTCTGGAGGCCATGACCCGCGACGAGTATGGCCTGGGCCTCTATTGCGCCGATGGCTTCTTCCTCCTCACCCCCCTCCAGCGCCTGCCCTATGAGAAGCTGTTGAAGCTCCTCCACCGGGAGGTGCTGGAGAGCTTCCTGAAGGCGGAGAAGGTGGCCTACACCCACAGCGCCGAGGAGGCGGTGGAGAGGGTGAAGAAGGGGGAATACACGATAGCCTTCCTGATGAACCCTCTAAAAGTTGAAGCCATCAAGGCCGTCGCCGATGCCGGGGAGACCCTTCCCGGCAAGTCCACCTACTTCTACCCCAAGCTCCCCACCGGCCTGGTCCTGAGGCCGCTCTTTGACCCGCCTATGACCTGGGAGGAGTACGAAGAGGCAAAGTCGCATTGGGAGGAGTCCTGACATAGGCACCTCCGTGGTTGAAGAGGGCGGAGATAACCCTACAGCTTAACCAGCTTGGCGGCCTGAATATCGGGGAGGGCCAGGAGTTCCTTCTTCTGTTCCTCGGGGAGGGGGGCATCCAGGCCCAGGACCATTAGGGCCTTGCCCCGGGGCTGGAGGCGGAAGAGTTGCATGGAGTGGATGTTGATGTCAGCCCTGCCGATGATGTTACCCACCGCCCCGATTAGCCCTGGGCGGTCCAGGTGGTCGCAGAAGAGAAAATAGCCCCCCGTGGGCACTATATCCAGCCAGAACTCGTTCACCCTCACTATGTGGGACTCCCCCCGGATAACCGTCCCGGCCACAAGGGTCTTCCCAGCGCTGGTGGTGACCTGGACGGTGAGGAGGCTGGGGTAAGGCTCCTCGGCCCCCCCTTTTTCCTCAATTATCCTCAGGCCCCGCTTCCTGGCCACCATGTCGGCGTTGACGATATTCACCCTCTCCTCGCTCACCCTCTCCAGGAGGCCCCCCAGGGCGGCGGTCCTGAGTGGGGATGGGTCATAGTTGGCTACCTCCCCCTGATATCTGAGATGGAGGGCTTCCATGTGCCCCTCGCTAAGCTGAAAAGCCAGCCGACCCACCGCCTGGGACAGTGGGACAAAGGGGCCCAGCACCGGTATCAGGTCAACGGGGATGAAGGGGGCATTCACCGCATAGCGGGCAGGCCGGCCCTGGAGCACGGCCACCACCTGCTCCGCTATATCCACGGAGACGGTTGTCTGGGCCTCCTCGGTGGAGGCAGCGATGTGAGGGGTGACGATGACCTTATCGCTCTTGAGAAGGATGTTGCCCTGGGCGGGCTCCACGGTAAAGACATCTATTGCTGCCCCGGCTACCCGCCCCTCCTCCAGGGCCTGGTAGAGGGCCGCCTCATCTATCAGCCCACCCCTGGCGGTATTGATGATGCGCACCTGGGGCTTCATCATGGACATCTCTCGGGCCCCGATGACGCCCCGGGTCTCCTCGGTAAGGGGCAGGTGCAGGCTGATGAAATCGGCGGTCCTGAGGAGTTCCTCCAGCGGGACCAGCTTCACCTGGAGACGGCGGGCATATTCCTCCGAGACGTAGGGGTCATAGCCAATAACATTCATTTCCAGCCCTATGCCCCTGCGGGTCACGGCTGAGCCCACATTGCCCAGGCCCATAATCCCCAGCGTCTTCCCCCTAACCTCCACCCCCATAAAATGGGACCTCTTCCACACCCCTTCTCGGAGAAGGGCGTGGGCCTGGGGGATGTGGCGGCAGAGGGCCAGCATCAGGGCGATGGTATGCTCAGCGGCAGCGATGGTATTGGCGGTGGCAGCGTTGACCACCACGATTCCCCTTCTGGTGGCCTCTTCAACATCAATATTGTCCACCCCCACCCCCGCCCGCCCGATGACCTGGAGCTTCTTTCCAGCCCTGATGACCTGGCCATCCACCCTGGTCTGGCTCCTCACTATCAGGCCCTCAAAGTCAGGGATGTGCTCCACCAGCTCTTTGTTGGAGAGTCCCATGTGGGAGTCCACATCGGCATGGGCCCCGAGGAGCTGGAGCCCTTCCTCGGCGAGGGTTTCGGTGACCAGAACTCTCGGCTTCATCCTGCCCTGACATACCCGGCCCGGGCCAGGGCCTTCTCCACCCCCTTCATCACCACCTCCCCATCCTTTTCATCCACCCAGCCCAGGTGTCCAATGCGGAAGGTCTTCCCCTCCAGAATCCCCTGGCCCCCAGCCAGTGTGATCCCTTCCTCCTCCCGGAGGTATTTCAGCATCCCCTTTACCTCCACCCCCTCGGGGGCCCGGATGCAGGTGACGGTGTTGGAGGCAAATTTTTCATCAGGGAAGAGCTTAAGGCCGAGACTCTTTACCCGCCCTCTCACCAAATCCGCCACCCGCCGGTGGCGGGCAATGATGTTGGCCTGTCCCTCCCGGGCCATCATCTCCAGGGCAGTATCCAGGCCGTAGAAAATGGAGATGGCCGGGGTCCAGGGGGTCTGGCCCTTCTCCAGAAAGCGCCTGGCCCTGGAGAGGTCCCAGTAGTAGCGGGGCATCCGGGCCTGGGTATGGTATTGCCAGGCCCGGGGGCTTACTGCTATCATCGCCAGCCCGGGGGGCACCATCCAGCCCTTCTGCGAGCCGGTGACCAGCACATCCACCCCCCACTCATCCATGGGGAGCTCCACGGATCCCAGGCTGGATACAGCATCCACTATCAAGAGACGGTCAGAGGCCCTCACCACCTGGGCCAGCCCCCGCAGGGGATTGGTGAGGCCGGTGGAGGTCTCATTGTGGACAACAACAACCGCCTTGATTTCCCTGTCCTTCTCCAGGGCCGCCTTGAGGGCCTGGGGCTGGGCGGCCTCCCCCCAGGGGAACTCCAGCCGGGTAACCTGGGCACCAAAAGCCTCGGCGATGCCGGCAAAGCGCTCCCCGAAATAGCCGTTGGTGATGACCAGCACCTTGTCCCCGGGGGAGAGGTGGTTCACCACCGCCGCCTCCATACCCCCCGTCCCCGAACCGGTCAGTACATAGAGGTCGTTCTTGGTATTGAAAAACTCCTTGAGCCGGGTGGTGACCCTCTCCATGAGGGCCTGGAACTGGGGCCCCCGGTGGTTGATCATGGGCTGGGCCACCGCCTGGAGGACCGCCTCCGGGCAGGGCGTAGGCCCAGGGATACGAAGCTGTTTCATCTTGCCTCCACTCCTATTTTCGGTTGAGACATTATAAGATTCCTGGGCTGGAAAACGCCAGGGGTCAGTCCTGCGGGAAGCGGAGGCGTACGAAGCGCCTCTTGCCCACCCGCAGGACGCTCCCCTCGTGATAGGGCCAGCTGTCCTGGGTGACCCTCTGGCCATCCAGTTCCACCGCCCCCTGGGTGATAAGCCTCTTGGCCTCGCTCCGGCTGGGGGCGAGGCCTGCCTGGACAATCAGGGAGACCGTGCCCAAAGGGACGTTCTCCCTGGGGAGGACGAACTCCGATATCTCCTCGGGGAGTTCCCGGCGCTGGAAGACCCGTTCAAACGCCGTCTCGGCCTCGCCGCCGGCCTCAGGGCTGTGAAACCGGGCCACGATTTCCCGGGCCAGGCGCTTCTTGAGCGCCATGGGGTTCACCCCACCCGATTCCATCCCTATCTTGAACTCCCCCATCTCCTCATCGGGGACATCGGTGAGGAGCTCAAGATAGTTGACAATCAGTGGGTCGGGGATGGACATGACCTTGCCGAACATCTCCTGGGGGGATTCGTCCAGCGCGATATAGTTGCCCAGGCTCTTGGACATCTTCTTCAGGCCGTCGGTGCCCACCAGGAGGGGGACCAGGAAGACCTGCTGGGGACGCTGGCCCAGCGTTGCCTGAAGCTCCCTGCCCACCAAACAGTTGAACTTCTGGTCCACCCCACCCAGCTCCACATCGGCCTCTATCTTTACCGAGTCATAGGCCTGTAGGAGAGGATAGAGGAGCTCGGTGAGAGAAACGGGCCGGCCAGTCTGGAGGCGGTTGTCGAAGTCCTCCCTGGCCAGCATCTGGGCCACGGTAAAGTGGCTGGTGAGGGCGATGACATCCCTCAGGGCGAAGGACTCATACCACTCGCTCTGCCAGCGCACCTCGGTCCTGTCCTTGTCCACCACCTTGAAGAACTGTTTCAGATAGGTCTGGGCGTTGGCTGCCACCTCATCGCGGGAGAGCATGGGGCGTGTCTGGGACACGCCGCTGGGGTCACCTATCTGAGCAGTCCAGTCCCCCACGATGAGGATGACCCGGTGGCCCAGTTCCTGAAACTGACGGAGCTTCCTCAGCCCCACCACATGTCCCAGATGGATATCAGGACGGCTGGGGTCAAAGCCCTGTTTCAGCCGCAGAGGACGGCCCTGCCCCAGAAGAGCCACCAGCTCTTCCTCCACGATTATCTCCGCCACCCCCCGCTTGAGGAGCTTGCCGTATCCTGGCCTCATACCTTCAGCAACTCACGCGCCCGCTGGACATCCTGGGCTATCTGCGCCTGGAGCTCCCCCGGGCCCCTGAAACGCCTCTCTTCCCGAAGCTTTTCCACCAGCTCTATTGAAAGCTCCTTCCCATAGAGGTCCCTATCGAAGTCCAGGATATAGACCTCCACCACCCTTTCGCCCCCACCAAAGGTGGGCCTCACCCCGATATTGGCCAGCGAGGGGCGGGCTTTCCCGCCCAGGTGGGCCAGGCCGGCATAGACACCGTCGGCGGGGAGGGCCTGCTCGGGAGCGACCCTCAGGTTGGCGGTGGGGAAGCCCAGGCCCCGCCCCACCCCGCTCCCAACCACCACCAGGCCAGAAAGGGCATAGGGTCGGCCCAGGAATTCCCGCACCCTCCTCATATCACCCACCTCCAGGGCCTGGCGGATAAAGGTGCTGGAGACCACCCGCCCGTCCAGGACAAAGGGGAAGACCACCTCCAGTTCAAAACCCATCTCCACCGAAAGGGCCTTCAGGGCCTTCCCACCGCCCTCCCTGTCCCGCCCCAGGGCAAAATCCGGTCCCACCACCAGCCCCCTCATCCTGAGGTAGCGGATGAGGAGTTCCAGAAACCCCCGGGCCGAAATCCCCGCCACTTCCCTGGTGAAGGGAATGGTTACTATCACGGGTATCCCCAGGGCCCTGAGCAGCTTCCTCCTCGCCTTGAGAGGGGCAAGATAGGAGATGGGGGTTCCCGGGGAGAGGACCCGGAGGGGATGGTGGCGGAAGGTTAGCACCCCGGGGAGGGCGTTTCTTTCTTCCGCCTTCTCCTTTAGCCGGCGGAGGAGGTGCTGGTGGCCCAGATGCACCCCGTCAAAGACACCTACCGTAAGGAAAGTGTCCCCAGGGGAAGACCTTTTTTGTAGCTCTTGTTCCAGTCCCATATGGAGGTTCTGCCCGATGTTATCATGGGGCACCTAGGCCGTCAAGTTGGAAAGGCTAGGGGGGAACTATTGGGGGAGGGGTGTAGCTACCTTCCTTCCCACCGCCGCCGCCACGGCCATCAGCCGGGCCATGAGGGTCTGGAAATTCTCAAAGTTAAGGGACTGGGCGCCATCTTTGAGGGCCAGCTGGGGGTTGGGATGGACCTCAATGAGGAGGCCATCCGCCCCTGCCACCACCGCCGCCAGGGCCAGGGGTGTTACCAGGTCCCACTTGCCGGTGCCGTGGCTGGGGTCGGCGATGATGGGGAGATGGCTTTCTTTCTTAACGATAGGGATAGCACTGATGTCCATGGTATTGCGAGTATAGGTCTCGAAGGTCCGGATGCCCCGCTCGCAGAGCATGAGCTGGCGGTTGCCCTGGGAAAGGACATACTCCGCTGCCAGGAGCCACTCCTGGATGGTGGCCGACATCCCCCTCTTGAGGAGCACTGGCTTTTTCACCTTGCCCACCTCATCCAGGAGGCTGAAGTTCTGCATGTTCCGGGTGCCTATCTGGAGGATATCAGCATAGCGGGCCACCACCTCCACATGATGGGGGGCCATGACCTCGGTTATCAGGGGCAGCCCCGTCTTCTTCCGCGCCAGGGCCAGGATTTTGAGTCCCTCCTCCCCCAGGCCACGGAAATTATAGGGGGAGGTGCTGGGCTTATAGGCCCCACCCCTAAGGATGGTGGCCCCGGCGGCCTTCACCGCCTGGGCGGTGGCCATTACCTGCTCCTCCGACTCCACAGCACAGGGGCCGGCCATAACTACCAGCTCCCCCCCACCAATGGTGACCGGGCCCACCCTTATAACCGTAGCCTCCTGCTGGAATTCCCGAGAGCTCAACTTATAGGGTTTGCTTATGGGCACTACCTCGGCCACCCCCGGCATCCGCTCCACGGCCTCCCGCAGGATGGGCTTGGTGGCCACGTCTCCCAGCACCCCGATAATGGTCCGCTCCACGCCCCGGGAGAGGTGAGGCTTCATCCCAGCCTCCTCCACCCGGGCCACGACAGCGGCTATCTCTTTCTCCCCCGCATCCCGTTTCATCACCACAATCACTTCTTCGCCCCTTCACCGGCTGGCGGCCTGAGGGCCTGGGCCTCCTTGAGATAGACATGGGCCATCTCCTCCGCCCGCTTACTGGTATTGGCCAAGAGGAGCACCCTCAGACATCGCGGCAGGGCCCCCGGCACCTCCATCTCCTGCCCGCAGAGGAGGGGCACGTCATTCCACCCCAGCTCCCGTGCCCCTGCCGCCGGGAACTCTGCGTTGAGGTCCGCGGTGGTGGTGAAGATAGCACAGGCCATGTCCTTTACCTCCAGCCCGTTGGCCTTCATCATCGCCCGCAGGAGCTCCCGGGTGGCCCCCAGGATGGCCTCCCTGGTGTTGGCCTCCACGCTAATGGCCCCCCTTACCCCACGACACAGCATCTTAATCTTGAGACATTAGCCTATATCCTCCGCACTGTCAAGTCGCCTAGATAGGCGGTTTGGGCATGATTTACCCCCGCGAGCCGGAAATGAGTGCCTTCACAGCAGTCCAACCCGTCCTGCTACGTCTTACCTGGGAAGCCGCAAGACTACTTCTGCTGCTCTGGAAGAAGCAACCAAGAACGCTCTCAATCGTTATAATCTCTGGCGTTATAATCTCTGGATATTTCGTGTACAATTCTGATGAGGGGTGTGAAATGAAGAAAGTTTTGCTCTTCGGGTTACTCGTTGCCATTGCGGGGCTTGGAGGCTGCGCTCAGCCGGCCTCCGGCGAGGTGTTGCGGTCGGACAAGCCGCGGGTCACCGCGCCAGCGGCAGACCAAGCGGGCCTGTCTGCCCTGGTCGATGGCAATAGCTCCTTTGCCTTTGACCTGTACCAGGCGCTGAGGAAGGCTGAAGGCAATCTATTCTGTTCTCCTTACAGTATCTCGCAGGCCCTGGCAATGACCTACGGCGGGGCGCGAGGCCAAACGGAGAAACAGATGGCTGACACGCTTCACTTCACACTGCCCCAGGCCCGTCTCCATGTTGCGCTAAATGCCCTTGACCTTGAGCTGGCCAGGCGCGGTCAGGGGGCAAAAGGTAAGGATGGGGAAGGGTTCCGGCTGCGTATCGTCAACGCCATCTGGGGCCAGAAGGACTACAGGTTCCTTCAGCAGTACCTTGACCTTCTTGCCGAGAACTACGGGGCAGGGCTCAGGACTCTGGACTTTGTGAGAGCGCCGGAGCCGTCCCGCAACACCATCAACGGGTGGGTCAGCGACCAGACGGAAGGCCGTATCAAGGACCTCATTCCGCAGGGGGCCATTAACGATTTGACCCGGCTCGTCCTCACCAACGCTATCTACTTCAATGCGGCGTGGCAGTCGCCCTTCCCCAAAGAGGCCACCTCTAACGGCGACTTCCAAACGTTGAACGGGAGCAGGGTTAGTGTGCCCCTGATGAGGCAGACCGGGCCATACGGCTATGCGGAAGGCGACGGCTATCAGGCAGTGGAATTGCCCTACGATGGCAGTGAGCTATCGATGGTTATCTTCCTCCCCAGGCAGGGGCAGTTTGCCCCGTTTGAGGCATCGTTGACCAGCGAAAAGGCAAAAGGCATCCTCAATAGTATTAAGAGCCGGCAGGTCAAGCTGGCGATGCCGAAGTTTGAGTTCGACTCTTCCTTCAGCTTGAAACAGGTCCTGGCTGCCATGGGTATGCCTATTCCTTTCACCACTGACGCCGATTTTTCCGGTATGACGGGCAACAGGGAGCTGTTCATCCACGCGATACTGCATAAGGCCTTCGTTGCGGTGGACGAAGCTGGCACCGAAGCCGCCGCCGCTACGGCCGTGATTGTGGGGGTTGTGTCTGTCCCGGAGTCTCCGGTTGAGGTGACCATCGACCGGCCCTTCATCTTCCTGATTCGGGATATCAACACCGGGGCAATCCTGTTCCTGGGGCGTGTGGTAAACCCCGCCGGGTAGGCTACATGTCCTACGATAACTCTACTTCCGGCTAACGGCGCGCTTTATGGCATCGGCGATGGCCTGGGGGGTGAGGCAGCATTTCTCCAGGAGCTCCTCGGCCTGGCCAGATTCGGCATAGTCCTTTAGGGCCACCATCTCCAGGGGAGCGGGGTGATTCCGGCCCAGCACCTGGGCCACCCGGCTTCCCAGCCCCCCGTGGGCCAGGTGCTCCTCGGCGGTGACCACCGCCCCCGTCTCCCTGGCCGCCTGGATAATCGCTTCCTCATCCAGGGGCTGGAGGGTGGCCATGTTGAGGACCCTTGCCGAGAGGCCTTCTTCCGCAAGCTCCTCCGCCGCCTGAAGGGCCCGGGCCACCATCAGGCCGCAGGCTATGATAGTGGCATCGCGGCCTTCCCTGAGCAGCTCGGCCCGGCCGGTGGCGAAGACGTAGCCAGCGGGGTGGAGAACTGGAGTCTTGGGGCGGGCAAGGCGGATATAGAAGGGCCCGGGGGTGCGGGCGGCGGCCCTTACCGCCTGGACCGTCTCGGGGGCATCGGCGGGGACGATGACGGTGAATCCGGGGAGGGAGCACATCAGGGCCAGGTCCTCTATGGCCTGGTGGGAGATGCCGTCCTCGCCCACGGAGATGCCCGCATGGGTGGCCACTACTTTCACGTTGAGGTGGGGCATGGCGATGTTGACCCTCATCTGGTCAAAGGCCCTGGCGGTGGCGAAGGTGGCGAAGGTGCTGGCAAACGCTGTCCGGCCGGCGGCGGCCAGACCGGCGGCAATGCCCATCAGGTTCTGCTCGGCCAGGCCGCAGTCAAAAAAGCGGGAGGGGAACTCCCGGGCAAAGTATTTCGTCATGGTGGAGGTGGAGAGGTCGGCGTCCAGGACCACCAGTTCGGGGAGCTCCTTCCCCAGCTCCACCAGGGCCTTTCCGTAGGCCTCCCGGGTGGAGGCCTCGGGGAAGGGCCTCACGCCAGCTCCTTCAGGGCCTGCTCCAGCTCGGCGGGGGCGGGGGGCTTGCCGTGGAATTCAGGGTTGTTCTCCATAAAGGAGACCCCCTTGCCCTTCACAGTCCTGGCGATGATGACGGTGGGGCGGCCCCGGGTGCTCCTGGCCACCTCCAGGGCGTGAAAGAGCTGGGGGAAGCTGTGGCCGTCTATCTCCAGGGCCTGCCAGCCGAAGGCCTGCCACTTCTCCTTCAGGGGGTCAAGGGCGATGATGTCCTCGGTGAAGCCGCTGAGCTGGATGCGGTTGCGGTCCACGATGGCGGTGAGGTTATCCAGCTTGTGGTGGTGGGCGAAGAGGGCGGCCTCCCATACCTGTCCCTCCTGGCACTCCCCGTCTCCCAGGAGGACATAGACCCGGTAGGGCCTCCCGTCCAGCCGGCCGGCCAGGGCCTGGCCGATGCCGAAGGAGAGCCCCAGGCCCTCGGAGCCTGAGTTCATCTCCACCCCAGGGGTGCAGGTCATATCGGTGTGGCCCTGGAGGCGGCTCCCCATCTTTCTCAGGGTAAGAAGCTCTTCTACGGGGAAGAAACCCCTTTCCGCCAGGGTGGCGTAGAGGGCGGGGGCGGCGTGGCCCTTGGAGAGGATGAAGCGGTCCCTATCGGGGTAGCAGGGGTCCTGGGGGTCAACCCTCATCACTCCCAAAAAAAGGGCGGTGAGGATTTCCACGCAGGAGAGGGAGCCCCCGGGGTGGCCGCTCCCAGCCTGGCCGACCATGGTGACTATATGGCGGCGAAGCCTCTTGGCCATGGCTTCCATCTCCTGAAGTGAGCGAGGCTGGCTGGCCGGTGCCCGGGGGTCCTGTTGAGACATTCTCTGCCAGATTATAGCACCGGGGAAGCCTTCGGTCTATCTGGTTCCATTCGCCTCCGAACCGGTCTCCATGATTGCTTGCACGTGATGAAGCCTATCTTCTACAATATTCAAGATGGAAGTATCCCGGCGCGAGTTTGTTGAACGGATGATTTCCCTTGGATTCAGCGCGGCAACCGCCGGCCTCCTGTATTCTTTGCTGCGCTGCAGCCCAACGGATGTGCCTTTGGCTACACCCACACCAGCACCCACACCACTGCCACCGCCAGCTGTTGCGCCTGCTCCCACCCCTGGCGGCACCTATTTGGCCGTAGCTCGAGGCAAGAGTCCAACCGCCATGGTCCAGGCAGCCATCAAGGCCCTCGGCGGCATCGAGCGTTTCGTCAGGCCGGGAAACGACGTCATCATAAAGCCAAACATCTGTGTTGCCTATCATTCCTACGAGTATGCGGCCACTACCAACCCCGAGGTAGTCGGTACTGTCGTAGGGCTTTGCCTGGGTGCCGGGGCCAGGCGGGTGCGCGTGCTGGACCAGCCTCTTGGCGGAACAACACAGCAAGCGTACAACCGTAGCGGTATTGATGAGGCCGTGCGGGCAGCCAGCGGCCAGATGGAAGTAATGAGCAGCATGAAGTTTCGAGACGTATCCATCCCCCAGGGACGTGATATTACGAGATGGTCGGTTTACGGTGATGTGCTGGATGCCGATGTAATCATAAACATACCCATCGCCAAACAGCATAATCTCGCCCGATTGACTCTGGGTATGAAGAACCTCATGGGTATTATCAGGGACCGGAATCGATTCCACTCCAATCTGGGTCAGCGTGTTGCTGACCTTAACAGCCTGGTGCGGCCGGGTCTGACGGTGGTGGATGCCGTGCGCATCCTCGTAAACCACGGCCCCACCGGCGGCAGTCTGGATGATGTGAAACTCACCAATACTATCATCGCCAGCCCCGATATTGTGGCGGCGGATGCCTATGCCGCTACCCTTTTCGGGCTGACCGGGGCTGATATCCCCACCGTTCGAGCCGGGGCGGAGATGGGACTGGGGACAATGGACTTGAAGACCATAAAGACAGAGGAAATAGAGGTCTAACCTGCGACGGAACCTGAAGACGTCAGCAGAAGCAAGAAGGCGCGAGCGCGGAAAATGGCACCGGCTGCGCCAGGCAACCCAGATAATGGCGTTGCTCCTGTTCCTCTATCTGCTTTTTGAAACCCGGCAGCAACTCAACACCATAATCCCCCACGACCTTTTCTTCCGCCTCAACCCCTTGGCGGCAATCTCGGCCATGCTGGCCAGCCGGAGCTGGATGTTGCCCATGGCCCTGGCCGGCATCACCTTGCTGCTGACGATTGCGGTAGGTCGCGCCTGGTGCGGCTGGCTCTGCCCCCTCGGCACACTGCTGGACTGGATACCATCGCGCCGCCCCAACCGAAAAGGGCTGGACATCTCCACCTACTGGCGGCAGGGCAAGAATATTGTCCTCTTCACCATTCTTTTGGCCGCTGCCGCGGGCAACCTGACGCTTCTTTTCCTCGACCCGATAACTATTCTCTTCCGCACCATTGCCTCAACGGCTGCCCCCATAGCTAACTGGGCAGTAACCTCAGCCCAGGAATGGCTTTATCAGCTTGCGGCGCTTCGTCCCGCTCTGGAATGGTCTGATAGATTGATACGAGGCGCACTGCTCAGCGACCAGCCTTTTTATCTGCCGGGCCTGCTAATCGCCCTGCTATTCGCTGGTGTCTTGGCGTTGAATGCCATTCGGCCCCGCTTCTGGTGCCGCTATCTCTGCCCCCTGGGTGCGCTATTGGGGCTGGTATCCAGGATTGGCCTGGTGCGGCAGAGGGTAAACCAGGAGCAGTGTACTAAGTGTTTCCGCTGCGCTGTTGAGTGCCACACGGCTGCCATCAAGCCCGAGCGCAGGTTTGTTGCCGATACCGCCGAGTGCACCACCTGTCTGGACTGCATGGAGATTTGCCCGGCGAAAGCTATCTCCTTTGGTGGTCAACGGGCTCCATCATTGCTTCCGCGCTACGAACCATCGCGGCGGCAGTTCCTGGTCTCCCTGGGTGCTGCCGCCGCAGGGACGGCGCTCTTGCGGATACCATCTGCTCTCGGCGGTGCGCACGCATCGCTTGTCAGGCCGCCAGGCGCAAACGAGGACCAGTTGGCGAGCAAATGCATCCGCTGTGGCGAATGTGCCAGGGTCTGCCCAACTGGGGTGATACAGCCAAGCGTTGCTGACTGGGAGGGGGTGTGGACGCCGAGGATGGTTACCCGCCTGGGCTACTGTGACTACTCCTGCAATGCCTGCGGGCAGGTGTGCCCCACCGGGGCCATCGCCAAGCTGGCACTGGCCGATAAACAGCGGGCGGTCATTGGCATAGCCGTAGTTGATGAAAAGCGCTGTATTCCTTTCGCCGAGGGCCGTGAATGTATCGTCTGTGAAGAGGTGTGCCCCATACCGGAAAAGGCCATTAAACTTGAGGAGAAAGCGGCCTCGGATTCCCTTGGCCGGGCGGTTTTGGTGCGCCAGCCCAGAGTAGTAACAGATTTATGCACAGGCTGCGGCATCTGTGACTACCAGTGTCCGGTCAGCGGCAAGTCCGCTATCCCCATATATCCAACAGGTGAGAGTGGCGTTGGCTATTCAGCGACATTGACAGCTAGTGAGAAGGGAGTCAAACATAGGCCCAGCGGCTGATACGGAGAATGGCAGTTGAGACCTTGCGCGGACCGGTAGGATGCTGAAGAACCTGCTGTTCTACACGATTGCAGGCAGTGTGATTGCCCTCATAGCGCAAGCTGCTGGAGCAAACCTCTCCGTAACACTGCTTTCGTCCCTTATAGGCCCTCCGTTTCTTCTGCTGGTTCTCGCGCTCCTCCGCTACAAGAGAATACTCTAACGGATTGCCCCGCGGCTGGAAGATTGCGGCCGGACCGCTTGACGGTGAGCCCGCTGGGGCCTATCATAGGATTGTATGTTCAACAACAGCTTCCGAGTCCTGGGGGTCGTCTTCCTGTCCGTAATGCTCCTTCTCTTCCTGGGCGCAGCATACCTCGACACCATACAGAAGGGCCAAGCTGCCATCGGGCCGCTCGTCTTTGTGGGCACACTTCTCTTCGTTCCCGGGCTCCTGCTTCTACTTCTCTGGCGCTCTTAACAAAGACGAACTCGCTCCCGTTGGGGCCGCGTTTGGCCCCTGAAACTCTTGAGGGAAGCTGATGACTCGATGGTTTTTCCGAGCCTTTGACGCTCTGAAAGGACCGAGAGCATTAGAAATCCCCTGGCGCATCCTCACCAGGGCCAGCCGGCTCACTCCAACCGAGACCGATGCCGCTTCAACTGTGTTCGGCAGTGGTGCCATCCGGTTGGACGCCGTGCGAGTCGCTGATGGTGGCCTTCTGCGTCTGCTGTTCGTATGCAAGAGGATAAGACCCTTCACCACCTTCCACACCATAAACCTCCGGAGTTCCGGGGAGCATTCAAGGTCGAACCTGGACATCGTCGTCCACGAGATAACGCACGTTTACCAGTTTGAGGTTGCGGGCAGCATCTATATCTGGGAGGCAATTCGTGCCCAGCGCACCAACGGCTACGTATACGGGGGGTGGCAGCAGCTGCAGGTGGACCGGGGCAACGGAAGACATTTTCGGGACTATAATCGGGAGCAGCAGGGGCAGATTGCACAGGACTACTATGCCGAGGTTGTCAAAAAGGGGCGCTCGCCCCAGGACCCAGTATGCCAGGCATATGAGCCTTTCATTACGGAACTGAGGAACGGAGACCTCTGATACCGTGCCGGCTCCAGATCTAGGATACCCCAGGACAACATGAAGGCAATAATACTGGCCTCGGCATCCCCAAGAAGAAAGGAATTGCTGGAGCAAATCGGCCTGAGCTTCAGGGTCGAACCCAGCAACTATCAGGAGAACATACGCTTTGATTTGGAACCGCATGACCTGGCAAGAGCGCTATCCCTGGAAAAGGCCAGGCTGGTTGCCCGAAACCACAGGAATGCCCTGGTCATTGCGGCGGATACTTTTATTGTCTTTGAAGGTAAGATACTGGGCAAGCCGCGCACTGAAACCGAGGCCAAAAAAATGCTGGAAACAATGAGTGGGAAGCCCCATTCGGTTATTACCGGTTTCACTATTATAGATGCCGATAGCAACAAGACAGTATCAAGGTCGGTAGAGACAAGGGTCCACCTCAGAGAACTGAGCTCAAATGAGATTGATGCCTATGTCAGGTCGAAAGAGCCGCTAGATAAGGCTGGCGCCTATGCCATTCAAGGACTGGGCTCGGTTATCGTAGAAAGAATTGAAGGCGATTATTTCAATGTAATGGGGCTTCCCTTGAGCGCCCTGGCAGAGAGTTTGAAAGAGTTCGGCGTCCACGTACTGTAGCAATCACGAGCCTGCGGCTCTGAGGGCAGCCTCTTCGCCGGCGACGTAGCCCGTGGAAAAGGCGGCCTGAAGGTTGTAGCCGCCGGTGTCGCCGTCCAGGTCCATCACCTCCCCGCAAAAATACAGTCCCTCGACCAGGCGTGAGGCCATGGTGCGGGGGTTGATTTCCCTGAGGGAGACACCGCCTGCGGTGACCATGGCGGAGGCCATAGGCAGCGGGCCCTTGATATTGAACCGGAGGGACTTGAGCAGAAGTAACAGCCGTTCCCGTTCATCGGCGCTTATCTGATTGCCGGGCCTATCAGGCGGGATGGCGGTCATGTGGACAAAGGGCTCTACCAGTTTGCGCGGTAGCAGTCCCCTAAGGATGTGCCCATAGCTCCTCTTACCGTAGCGGTCGAAGTCCCCTTGAAGCCGCTGGCGCAGCTGCTTTTCGTCAAGGGCTGGTTTTAGGTCGATGGATACACTGACCGGGCCCTTCTCCAGGGCATCCACTATCGCCAAGCTCATCAGCAGTGTTATTGGCCCACCAATGCCGAAGTGGGTTATCATCATCTCCCCCATGCGGCTCTGGATGATGGGCCAGGGTGATTGTCTGCCGCTTGTGCCGCGCCCCCGGTCGTTAGTCAGTGTCAGAGAGGGATTGATCTCCTCAGCGGGGCACTGATAGGCGGTCAGGCGCACATTGCGCAGACTGACGCCCTGCATGCTCTTAGCCCACTGGACTTCATGGACGACCAGGGGAACCAAAGCCGGGCGCAATTTAGTGATGGTGTGGCCGAGGGCGGCGGCTAGCCGATAGCCATCGCCGGTGGAGCCAGTTTCGGGGTAGGAGGCACCGCCAGTCGCTAGAACTACTGCCGTTGCCGGGAGCGTCCCCTCCTCTGTCTGTACACCAACAACTCCGCCACTGTCAACCTGTATCCCAGTCACCCTGGTATCGGTGCGCAACTGGACACCGTAGTCAGCCATGTACTGCCTGAAGGCTTTGACCACATCGCGGGCATCATCAGAGGCAGGGAACACCCGCCCACCCCGCTCACCCTTGGTTTCCACGCCATAGCGCCTCAAAAAGGCGAGCAAATCATCGCGAAAGAAGCAGTGGAAGGCGCTATAGAGAAAACGGCCGTTGGGGCCGTACATGGCGATAAAGTCATCCAGCTCTTTGGCGTTGGTCAGGTTGCAGCGTGTCTTCCCACTTATAGCGATTTTGCTACCAGGGCATGTGGTCTTCTCCAGCAGGATGACGTTGGCACCCAGCTCTGCAGCTCTGCCGGCGGCCATCATACCACCTGCCCCGGCGCCGACTACGATGACAGGCTTGGTGGTCACAGAATACCCTTGTAGTTGACTTCTCCCTTATCTAAGGGGCGGGGGAAAAGGGTGGCCTTCTCGTTCAAAATCAGGGAGGTAGTTTTCGGCTGCCCCCATTTCCTGTACCCAGCCGTTTTCAAGTCCTAAGCTATCAAGGAGCTGGATGACCCTTTCATACTCAGCCACGGAAATTGTCCGGGAAAGCAACGGTATTCGTGGCGCGCGGTGCAATGGTAGATACTGGGACATCATGCTGACCGTCACCGTTGGAGAAAGCTCGCGGGCCAGCCAGTCCAGCGATTCCTCACTCCCCGCCAGGCCGTTGGGCAGAATAAGATGGCGCACAATGAGTCCCTTTCTCGCCAGGCCAGATTCGTCCACCGCCAGGTCCCCAACTTGCCTGTACATCTCCCTGATGGCCCGACGGGCCCGCGCCACATAGTCCGGCGCAGACGAGAACTTTTCGGCCCAATCATCGGAGGCATATCTCAGGTCCGGCAGATAGATACTTATTATGCCGTCCAGCTCTCTTAGAGAAGCAACGGAATCATACCCGTTAGTGTTGTAGACCAGTGGAACGCGGAGCCCCATGGGCACCGCATCCAGGACTGCCCGAACAAGCTGGGGCACAAAATGAGCCGGTGAAACGAAGTTAATATTGTGGCAGCCCAGCTCATCCTGGAGATAGAGCATCCTTTCAGCCAGGGCGTGGCAGTCAATCCCCTTTGACTCTTGCGCTTTCCAGTTCTGACTTATCTGGTAGTTCTGGCAATAGACGCATCTCATATTACAGTTGCCAAAGAATATTGTTCCTGACCCTCTGGTCCCCGAAATAGCCGGTTCCTCTCCCTGATGACGGCACACCGCCGAGACTATCGGGAGACGGCCAGAATGGCAGAAGCCCAGTTCAGCTTCTAGCCGGTTTACCCTGCATTCCCTGGGGCAGATATCACAGGAGGCTAACCGGGCTTCAAGGGCACGGGCACGGCGCTCCAATTCACCAGAGTGGTATAAGGCAATGTATCCTGATTCCACAGATACCACAGGCATCGTTAGAGAACGCTGCATGACGAAGAGCTATCTTTCCTCAATAGTGATTGTCTCTATATGAACATCCACCGTGGGGGAGGAGACCTCGCCACCGGGACTGGCCGTGACCGGCACATTCCCTATCTTCAGCGCGACGTCAAAGCCGCCAGTCACCTGGCCAAAGATGGTGTAGTTCTTGGGCAGCCTGGCCCGGAGGTCGGCGAGGGTGATGAAGAACTGGCTTCCATTGGTATTGGGGCCAGCATTGGCCATGGCCAGGATACCCGCAACATAGTCCCGGGTTACTTTTTCATCGGCAAAGTCGTATCCCGGTCCCCCCCTCCCGCTGGCCGTTGGGTCGCCGCTCTGGATGACAAAACCCTTCACCACCCGGTGGAACTTCACCCCGTCATAGAAGCCCTGGCGGGCCAGGAAAACGAAGCTGTTTACCGCCAGGGGGGCATCTTTGGGAAAGAGCCCCACTACGATATCGCCGAAGTTGGTCCTGATGGTCGCCACGTATTGCCGGCCCGGGTCGATGGTAACCGGAGGCGGGCTGAGCCATTGAAGGACCTTTCCTTCCCCCGTGGGGGAAGGGGTCGGCCTTGGGGTTGCCGCCGCCCCGGTTCTTTCAGGGGGTGTAGGGCTCTGCGTTGGACTCATCTTAGAATTTGACCTACAAGCCGAGAATGGGAGTACCGCCGCGACCAAGAACGCGAGAAGAAATGATTGCTGGGCTTTCTTCATCGTCCCTCCAGGAGTCCAGCAGTGGATACATCACTGCCAGTTTACCACATCGTGGAGGGAGGTGGGAAGCTGCCGTTCTACCTGAATGCTGCCAAGGCCATTGTGAGAACGGTGGTGGAGGCGGTCTGCGCTGCGGCGCTGCCCCTGCCTCCGCAGCCGGGCCCCCACCAGGCAAGCACCCCGGGGACGCCGGCCACACCATGGTCGGGCTAACGGCTATCCTACTATGAGGTAGGCGATGGTGCCGTTGCCAGTGGTCCTCGAGCTGCGGAAGGACAGGATGATATAGACCAGGTTATAGATTTCAGAGCCGTTATCCAGTACCACCACAGCCGAAGAATCGTCCGGCTGAATAAGACTGGACACGTCAAAGTCATCAATGTCTACCCCGCTGAGGCTCGGGTTATCCAGCATGTTGGAATAGGAGTTGAAGGCGTTGTTCCAGGGGTTGACGGCGTCACTCAGATAGGAGCCGTTTAGCTTGATGGAGTCGCCGGCATAGAAGTTATCGCCCTCCCCAACGAAATAGGTCAGGTGGCTGCCCGTTGTATCGTTGGGAGCCAGGAAGTTGTTGATGGTGAAGGTCAGTTCGGTGTCCAGGGCGATATAGCGAAGGGTGTCAAAGAGATAAAGCTGATGCCCCGCCGTTTCCGGGCTGGAATAGACGATCACCAACGACCAGCCAGCCCAGGTCCACTGGTATCTGCTCGGATAGGACCCACTCACTTTGACCGCGGGGGTACCCAGGGGATACCCTGTGGTGTCGCCGGTGGGTAGCCCTGTCTGTGCGTCGTAGAGCGGGTATGAATTCGGCCCATTCTCCAGCCAGTGACCCAGGGTGAAACTTCCGCTCAAGGTGTTAGGGTCGAGGGCGGCGCGCACAATGCCGGTGGCGTCAAAAAAGCATGAATAGGTCAATGAGTTCGGCGCACCAGAGACGTTGGTTGGCGCCGCCTGCCACTCCTCAGCCACTACTGGAGTGCCATTGAAGATGACCCGGTTGACCTTGGCGTTCTGAATTGCCTCATAGCCTGTAGAGGGCACATTGATTTGAACATCGTCAACGTAGGCGTACTCATTGGACTCGCTGAAACCGTCCAGGTAGAATCTCATTCTGAATTGACTGGTGCGATACTGGCTTGGGACAGTGTAATTATAGTACACCGGTGTGGCACCACCAGAGAGGTCGTCGGCAAAGACGGTAACCAGGCTGCTCCAGGAACCGCCGCCATTCCCGCTGAGCTGGAATTGCAGGCGGTCAGCGGACTCCAGCTGGCTCCCATCGGTCTCCCAATACTTGAAGGTAAGTGTAACGCTTTCCGATGCATAGGAGCTCAAGTCCAGGTTGGAGCTCGTGGCCAGATATCTGCCGGGGCTGGACTTACCAAAGGCGAACCCACGAAAGCTCTTTGCTGAGCCTACCTCTGTATAGGCTATCTCTACAGGCAGCCAATCCAGCCTCACCTCCTCCGCCGTGCCCTGCGTATAGGCGTCTGCCCTCACCTTCAGGTTGGCGTCACTTAACTTGTCTGGCGTCCAACTCGTGGCGGAGGTAAAGTCAAACCAGTAGGTTATCTCGCCGCTTGTCAATGTCTGTGTTGCCTTGCTTGACCAGCTTGTACCGCCGTCCCATGACACGTCTACCCGTATCTGGTCATTGTACTCGGTACCGTTCCCGTATATGCGGAACATGTTATCCCTGCTGCTATCCATTGAGCCAGTGCTCCAATTTCCGCCGCCGTTGCTCCTGCCATACATGCCGTTGGCGTAGGTAGGGCTGGTGCCATCGTAGCGCCAGCGGGGACAGCTGGAACTGCCGCCCCCGGCAGCGCTGAGCACGAGGGCATAGGTGGTGCCCGCGCTGAGTGCGTAAGGCGTAAGGGAAATCGAACGCCATTCGTACGGCGACCCGGTTGGAAGAGTGCCACCGTTTGTAGTACCTGAAGTCAGGGCACTTCCTGTGGGGTAGGCGGGGTTGCCCGTCGTGTCGTATATTCCAGCCGTTATCGTGCCATTATAGCTCCCGGTCCTGTATAGCAACACCGACGCACTTGTGATGGTAAAGGGTGTGCTGGAGGAGAAAGTTTGGCCCATCGCATAGTTCGAATAGAAGCTGTCGCTTCCATCATCGCCCGTGTCGTACTGGATTGTCACCGGGGTTGTTGCGCCGGCAGTCAAGGCATCGTACCTCACTCTGACCTGGGTGATAGTCTTGCCGGCAAGGCTGAAGCCGTATGTCCCGTAAGTCGCATCTGCCGATGGAGTACCGCTCGTTACATACGCATATCCGCCCCCGTTCGAATAGGCGTTGAAACCATTGTTCCATCCGCCGTTGTCACTGGACGGGGAATTGGTGATTACACTGGGCGTTGCATAGATTTCCCAGGCGCTCCCGGCTGTCCAGCTATCGAAGGTGGAGCAGTCGTCCAACCATACTGTTTTCCAGGCCTCCTCGATCCACCCTGACCAGTAGAGCCAGGCGGCATCAATGAAAGCAGTATCTGGAATGTCAGCCGCATCCACGGTGCCGCTGCTCTCCTTGAAGAGCATGGCCCGGTAATACTGGCTATCGGTTGGCGTCATCAGGGTATTGCCGATGGACAGGTAGTCCCCGCCAATGGTAGAACCGAGTCTCCGCAGCTCACCCTTGGTGGTATAGGCTTCAACCTCAGTGCCGCCAGCGACAGACGCGATCTTGTAGACTGTGCTGCCGGCATCCCAGGTAAAGCTAACGCTGGGACTCCCGCCCTGGGTCAGGTCCAGGTTAGTGTCTATCCAGGCGATGGGCTCGGGGCTTCTGTTCGCTGGCCCGGTGAACTGGAAGGAAACGTTGCTCACCATAGGGTTGTCCCCGGGGTTGACGCCGGGGAAGGGGCTACCCCCATTCCCATCGAACGGGTAGGAGGTGAAAGTCCAGATGATGGCTTCACCACCCGCGTGGGGAATTATGCCCCGGCTACTGTAGTAGCCGTCAAGGTTGCTGGCGACGGCTTCGTCATAGTTAAAGCCGGGCGGCAGCCATACCCCGAAGGTGGATATCCGCAGGTCTTCGCCAGCTTCCGGGTAGTACTGTATCTTCGCGTTGAAGGTGGAGGGAGCGGGGATGCCCCCGGTCAAGATTACTTTCGGAGGCTTGGCTGGGGTTGGGGGGTTCGCTGGGATTCCCAGGATAATACGCTCTGCGTTCGCTGCGCTTGGTGGCGTCAGTCCCCGGGGTATCCAGGAGTTCTGGAGGGTAACGTTGACCTCAATTCCGTTCACCAGTTCAGGCAGCTGGTAACCCCAGCCAGTGGTGTAATCATAGGGGCTATAGCCGGGGAAATCCTGCTCCTTGTCGTACCTTATCTGCCAGACGCCGTCTTCTACGCCAGCGTCAGCAGCAGCCAGTTCCTCTGTATTCTGCCGGTATATCACACCGGTCTTAGCCCCGGTGGCCATGAATCCCAGCATCGGACTGACCAGCAGACTGGCCACCATGAGCAGGGCCAGGACCATCATGAAAACGTACCCTTTCTCATCTCTTATGCCCTGTTTTGCCGAAGCTTTGGGCAATATGCGCATCTCAGCACACCCCTATCATTGCGCCGCCCTGGGCATAATCTCCCCTACCCTGCTCTCAAGGGCTGGCCTGGAGCCAGCAACGGAGGCGGTTATCTTGAAGGTAAACACGCCATCGATAAACTGAAGATTGGTTTCTGCCGAATCAGAGTCAATGTGTCGCGCAACCACATTTGTGACTGGCCCGCCGCCTGTAGAATAGGCCCGCTCGAGTTCATCGCCTACGAGCGTGTATGTGACCTGCTCCACCACACCATCCCAATTCACCCAGGTGAGGTTGACGGGGAAACCAGAGTCCGGGCCCAGGTCTAAGACCTGAGCCTGCTGGACATCGCGCCTCAACCAGTGGATGGCGTTCTCCACCTGTTTAATAGCCGTCATGTGAGTCGTGCTCTGGACATGGCTGGTGAACACCTGGTAGATGCCCGTGGATATGGCACCGGTGATTGAGCTGGCAATAGCCATGGCTACAAGCGCCTCCACCAGTGTGAAGCCCCTCTGGTTATTGGTCCCTGGTCTGCCCCACCTCATCTATTCACCTTGTAGCCCTCCAGGGCTAGCACTTGCTCGCCGCCGTGACTGATGGTGACGGTTACTTTCTGGATGTTGCCGTCTCTTGAGGTTATCGGCCCGGAGCTGATAGTGGCCGAGTAACCGGGGTATTCGCCAGGAATTGGAGCCGCAGGATAGGAGCCAGAGGACTCGTAAGCCAGGCTCTTAGCGTATTCCATCTGGCTCTCAGCCAGGTTCTTGGCGGTCTCTAACTCGTCCGTCCGGGGCAAGACAATCAAACCAGTACTCAGGGCGGCGAGAAAGCCGACCCCAACCATGCCGAGGATTCCCAAGCCCACCACCACCTCCACCAGAGAGAACCCCTTTTCATTTTTCATCGCCGCTGTCTTTTACCTTTCCTTAAGCCCGGCTTCATTCTATATGGCAGGTGCCGGCTGGGATATGCCCCATTAGTCTTTCGCTGGGTGGGAATTAGGTCCCCCTTACCAGACATCTTGCTTCCATCTCCCAGGCCATCATCTTCCTTCAATCCCCTGGACCATAATCTAGCAGGCCAGGGTAAACAGGAAAGTAAAGAGCGCCGTCTTGCAGGTAGAGGAGGGCTAAGCTTTCATAAAGGAGGGTGAAGAAACGGTCAAGACACCAGACCTGCGAGATAGGATATTCAGAGCGAGGAGGAGGCCTTGACAGGCTGGAAGGTTATGCCCATCAACGGGGAGACCTCCCCGAACCTGGAAGGGGACAGGCTACCCGTCCCCGACTCGGCCCTGAAGACCCAGGATGACCTGCCCCCCCAAAAACCAGTCCAGTTGTGATGTTGGACTGGAGATTAAGAAGACCCCTTGTGCGCTATTCTGCTGGGTTATCCTTTTCCGTGAAAAGGCGGCGGTTCCTTGGTTCGTTCCTTCAAAGGTGACGGTAGAGCCTGGAGAAGCATATCCGCACAAAAGAGGTCCACAATGACAGGAGTCCCCCATAGGGCGGCTATCTCTTCTCCATAATAGTACGCAAGTTCCCCCTGAATGAGAGGAGTCATATCTATCAATGAGAATGAGGCGAAGTTGTAAGCCTCTTCCACGGTTACGTCCGGCACGCCGGGCAGATGGTCATAGGCATCAGCCTCTGGGACCAGGCCAGACAGCGCCGCAAGGAGGAAAAAGGTAAACAGCCCGTGGTCAATTACCATGTCACCGAATTGCCCGACCTCAACAGCAATGCCGGTGCTGGTCGTAGCCCCAGCGACAATCCTGCCCTTCCGGGCCAGCTCAGTCATGCCACCGGCCAGGCACATATCGAATACGAATACAATCCTGTCGGTGCGAAAGCTGCTGAATTCCTTTGCTAGCTCCTCATCCCAGAGGAAGTCCATTTTTTTGCCATCACCCTGGTCGCTCACAATTCCCTGATGAATAACACCCACGCCTTTATGTTCCCGGTCTTTCTCTTTCCATCCGCGAGCATACTGTCGGGCACCATGTCCGCTGTAGAAGAACACAACCTCATCACCAGGTTTCGCCAAACGTCCTATTTGCTTGATGGCATTCAGGATGTTATGACGGCTGGCGGCATCACCTATTAGTGGAATGACGGTATCAAAACCATAGGCCGCAAGCAATCCTGCCATCGCTTGAGCGTCGGCTTCGGCATATTCGAGTTCGACATCAAATGGAGGAATCAGGGGAATCTGCCCATCAGCCGCTACACTCCCCTGGTAGTTGCTACCGATAGCGATGGCGTAACCCTTTTTGCCTACTGAAAGCGCCCCCAATTTGCCGGTTATGGTGGCAAACTGCTGCCCGCCGGACCGTCTAGGTAATCCTCCTTCATGCTGCCCATCATTGAAAGCTGCTTTCTTCACTATCTCCATATCTCTGGCATCCGGCTGAGCGGCAGAAGCCGCGGTTGGCAATATCAAGGTGACCACCAGAGACAGCACCAAGCACAAGGCCCCTACTTTCCCTACACCACGTCTGCTTCTTTGCAACGTCATTCCAAGCATTCTTACCTCCCTTGAATGGGTTAACTGAAAGTACCGGGCAGTTAACCCGCATTCGTGCGCGCATCCTAACAGGCGAGGTAACTGAGACACGGTAAAGTTAGTTTAAGATTTGGTGTAGAGTTGTTAAGATTCGGTTTAGTTTGCCATCAATCGTCAGGGGGGACTGTTGCCGAAGTGGGGTTCGGTGCTAGGTGTTGGGGTGGGGGTTACTGCGGGGACCAGGCCGGGTATATGTCCATGGCGGGGTTGTTGGTCAGGCGGGTCTGCCTGCCGCCATCGGCGTTCATCACATAGATTTCCCTGTTCCCATTCCGGTCGGAGACGAAGGTAATCGTGGTGCCATCGGGGGACCAAGCCGGGTACAGGTCCGAGGCGGGGTTCCTGGTCAGGCGGGTCTGGCCGTTGCCATCGGCGTTCATCACATAGATTTCCCTGTTCCCATCCCGGTCGGAGACGAAGGTAATCGTGGTGCCATCGGGGGACCAGGCCGGGTACAGGTCCGAGGCTGGGTTGTTGGTCAGGCGGGTCTGCTCACTGCCGTCGGCATTCATCACATAGATTTCATAGCTCCCATCCCGGTTGGAAACGGAGGCAATCCTGGTGCCATCGGGGGACCAGGCGGGGTACAAGTCCAAGGCGGGGTTGTTGGTCAGGCGCGTCTGCCCACTGCCATCGGCGTTCATCACATAGATTTCATTGTTCCTATCCCGGTCGGAGACGAAGGCAATCCCGGTGCCATCAGGGGACCAGGCCGGGTACAGGTCCGAGGCGGAGTTGTTGGTCAGGCGGGTCTGCTCACTGCCGTCAGCCTTCATCAGGTAGATTTCATTGTTTCCATCCCGGTCGGAGACGAAGGCAAACCTGGTGCCATCGGGGAACCAGGCCGGGAAATGGTCTTGAGCGCCGTTGTTTGTCAGGCGGGTCTGCTCACTGCCATCGGCCTTCATCACATAGATTTCATTGTTTCCATCCCGGTCAGAGGTGAAGGCAATGTACCCGCCGACAAAGGTGGCAGTAATGCTCTTGTTGGAGCTCATGGTTATGGTGGCCGGGTTCTGAAAGCCCGTGAGGTCGCCACTCCAGCCAGAGAGCTGCCAGCCTGACGCTGGCGTGGCTGTCAGCGTCACCAGGGTGCCCGCTACGTAGCTCCCATCGGGGGGGCTAAGGCTCACTTCCCCCTGCCCCTGGAGGCTGACCATCAGGGTGTAGGTGGGCGCCTGGGTCTGGAAGTAGATGGTGTTGGAGACATTGCTCCACCCCCAGGGGCCGTGGGCCTGCAGGTTCCACCGGTACTTCTCACCGGCCACCAGGGTGCCGCTGGGTACCGTCGCCGAGCTGCCACTGACCTGCTGGGGGTTGTAGATGATGTTGCCGGAGCCATAGGGGTACCTGCTGATGACCACGGCGTAGTAGTCGGCCCCCGCTACACCACCCCATTGAAGGGTCGGGGTGAGGGTGCTAATCACCGGCCCCGGCTCCGTGGCCGAGCCAGGTGAGATGGCTATAGGCGCTACTACCGGGGTGGGCGTGGGTGTTGGTGTACGGGTGGGCGTGGGTGTTGGTGTACGAGTGGGCGTGGGTGTTGGTGTACGGGTGGGCGTGGGTGTTGGTGTACGAGTGGGCGTGGGTGTTGGTGTACGGGTCGGCGTTGGTGTAGGGGTTAGGGTTGGCACCGGAGCCGGAGTAGAGGTGGGCGTGGTAGTTGGGGTCAGTGCTGGCGTTGGTGTAGGCGCCGGTGTTGCTGTTGGGGTCCGCGTTGGTATAGGGGTCGGTGTAGGTGTAGGGCTTAGGGTTGGCACCGGAGCCGGAGTAGAGGTGGGAGTGATAGTTGGTGTCAGTGCAGGCGTTGGGTTGGGTGTGGGCGTGGCTGTTATGACCGGTGTGGCAGTATGCGTGTCAGAGGGCGTGGCCGGGGCGGGCAGAGAAACGGGTGTCGGCGTGACTCCGGCGCGGATGGCCCAAAAGATAACCAAGCCGGTGGCCATCAATACCGAAACAACGGCCACCAGTAAGATGACTCTTCCTTTGATCTGCCCCTCCTCCCCTCAGGATATCACACGCAAACGAATTCAACATCCCTTGTGCCGGGGCAACAGCAGCACCCCCGGGGAGGCTTCAGGACTGCCTCCTTCCTCCCGATTACCTCAGCTAGCCTGGCATCTGTACTATCTGCACCCCTGCCGGAAGCTCGAACATGCTGTCTGGGATGTCAGCAAATTCTATGTTCTTGAACTCCATGACCGTCGTGCCCTCAGGGGTTGCCATCTCCACGCGGATAGGAAATCCCTTCTCTTTCCACATCCAGGACTTCGTCTTAGTCCCCTCGTCCGTGTATTCAACGACCAGGCAAACCTTTCCGTCCAGGGTCTCGGTGCCAATGACTACCGGCTTATACTCCTCAATATTTTGGGTGGGGGCTTCTGGGGCCTGGCTGAAATCCATTTTCATAGCCATGTTCTCCGCTGGAATATACATATACATCGTTCTTACATCCATATCTACTAGCTGGACCACAGTTTGCCCTTCCGCAGTGAACTCTGTCCTCATCTTGTTCTTCTCTAGCCACACCTTTGCAGTCGTCGTTGGCGTTCCCGGGGCTGTGATTGTCATGTCATATTTGACGGAGACTATGCCTGCTGCCTGGGCGAAAATCTGGCTCAACTCACTTGGCGTTGGGGTCGGAGCAGGGGTTGGGGCGGGAGTTGGGGTCCGAGTTGGCGTTGGGGTGGCTGTAGGCGTGCTGGTAGGAGTAGGTCCTGGGGTAGACGTCGGCGTCGGAGTAAGTGCAGGAACAGGAGTTGGAGTGGGAGTTGGTGTCCGAGCCGGCGTTGCGGTGGCTGCAGGCGTGGGGGTAAGACCTGGAGTGGGGGTTCCGGAAGTGGACGTCGGCGCGGCCGTGGGAGCGGGAGTCAGTACAGGAGCCGGGGTAGGGGTAGATGTGACCAAAGGCAAAGGTGTGGGCGTAGAGGTCGGTGTCGGCTCGGCGGTGGGCCGAAAGACAAAAAACAGCCCAATGGCGATCAGGATAAGGAGAACAAGAATCCATATGCCTGGTTTCCTAAACACTATTCCCTCCTGAGGCAAAAATTACTGGCACGGGGGTGGCCGTGCGGCGGACACAAGCACTCATGCTGAGGAGGAAGGTTGCCTGTATCAACAAGAGAACCCAGCACTTCCTCGGTATTACCTCCCCCCTCTCTCAGGTTACGTGCTGGGTAGCTTTGACGAACGAAGTGTATCATCACGAAGACAAGCTGTCAAGGAAAGAAGGCCTCTCGGGTTAGTTCAGTCATGGTGACAGCCTTCCTTACTTTGTAGTGGCCGAAGCGGGCTGGCAAGGCTTCTTGCTTGTAGCTATAATTGGAGAAAGGTCAAAAGAGCGGGAGGGGACCGTGCTTGGATGGTTCAAACGTTTGCGGGAAGCAAGAGAAAAGGCGAGGCGGCCACAGGAAGAAAGAGAGAAGAGGGTCGCCACCTGGGTAGATGAGGCGTTAAGCCAACAGAGTCAGCCGAGAGTCTGCCCAAGATGTAAAGGAACCGATTGGCGATACCTAGAACTCTACAATTTGTGGCAATGTGGGACGGATTGGTGTGGCAACCTTATGACTTTCACCGGACCTCAGGTCAGCCCTCCTGACGACCCGACAGCACCCCGAAACCCGTATTCCGAATGAGAAAGTCGAACCAGGCGGGCAGGCCAACCACGATTCAACTGAACGCAGACGGGTCATATCTGCCGGGGACAGGATTCGAACCTGCACGGGGTATTACCCCAGCGGATTTTAAGTCCGCCGCGTCTTCCCTTCCGCCACCCCGGCCGTTTAGATTATGACATAGCAGGGAAAGGGGGGGCAATGGGCAGGCCCTGGTGGTATGAAAAGCATAAGAAAAAGCGCTGGAGGCCCTCCCGGGACCTGTGGTTCTGGGGGGCCCTCCTCCTGGTTGTCCTCCTGGTGGCCCTGGCACGGACCTGTGGTAGAGGGTAAGGTACAAAAGAGGCGGCGACCGGATTCGAACCGGTGAATAGGGGTTTTGCAGACCCCCGCCTTGGACCTCTTGGCTACGCCGCCGCCAGCCTGATTATATCGGACAACAGGGGACAAATAAAGGCCCCGCCAGAGGCGGGGCCTTTGATTTTCTCTGGAGCGGAAGACGGGATTCGGACCCGCGACCTCCTCCTTGGCAAGGAGGCGTTCTACCGCTGAACTACTTCCGCTCTTTTGGTGCCGAGGAGGAGATTTGAACTCCTACGGGCTAAGCCCACAGCCCCCTCAAGACTGCGTGTCTGCCAATTCCACCACCTCGGCATGACCTTCCTACTGCTCCCCCTCCTTCTCCTCCCGTCCCCAGCACCCGCACCAGGGGCCCCATCCAGAGCGCCTTCTTCGGAAGAGCAAGGGCCATTTAAGGAACCAGGAAAGGCCCAGGATGATGAGGAGGATGGGCCACGTGAGGCCCCAGATGCTCCCCGTCACCACATCCAGCTTCACTAGGAGGGCCACCACCCCGATGACTATCAGAATAAGCCCTACGAACATCTTCCCCTTCCTTTCAGGCCACTTCTATTATAACATGGCAGGGGTGGCAGGATTTGAACCCGCGACCGGCGGTTTTGGAGACCGCTGCTCTACCGGGCTGAGCTACACCCCTCCGTACCCCTGGGGCGACTCGAACGCCCGACACGCGGTTTAGGAAACCGCTGCTCTATCCTCTGAGCTACAGGGGCATGGAGATAGGGGGATTCGAACCCCCGACCTCTGCGATGCGAGCGCAGCGCTCTCCCACTGAGCTATATCCCCCTTTGTATTCTAACAGGGCAGGTAAGGGGCGTCAACGGGCGAGCACCTACGGTTCCACCCACCTGGGGTCATGGCAGGCGGTGCACGCGCCATCATGGCATAGTGTGCACCTCAGGTCAAACACTCTCTCATGGCCTGGTACCGGCATCCCTGTGCCGCCCGCCACACCCGCCCCCGGCTGGCCTACTTTATGGCAAGCGTTGCACGGGACAAATTCCATTGCCTCATGGGTCATGGGCATGGCATGGGGCGTGGGGGTAGCCAGCGGCGTCGGGATAGGCGTCGGCCCAGGAGTGGGCGTTGGGGCTGGCGTCGCGGTGGCCGTCGGCGTTGGCGTGGGTATAGGCGTGGGGGCATTCGTTGGGGCAGGCGTTGGGGTAGCTACTGGCGTAGCCCGGGGGGTAGGGGTGAGGGTGGCCGCCGGAGTCGGGGCAGCCGCTCGCTTGCAGGCCAGGAGTGAGAACAGCACCATACCGGCCAGAAGGGCCACAAGAGATGGCGCCGCTTCTCCGTAGCCCCCATCAGGGAGAAACGCCCCAGGCAATAGCCCAAGCTTCCTATTCTAGACCTCCCTTGAAATAGAGAACTGCTGCTCTATCCTCTGAGCTACAGGGGCATGGAGATAGGGGGATTCGAACCCCCGACCTCTGCGATGCGAGCGCAACGCTCTCCGCCCGAGCTATATCCCCCTTTGTATTCTAACGGCCCCTGGAAAAGGTGTCACCTGCCTCTTTAGGGAACTGAGGGTCTCTGTCTACTCTTTAGACTTACTGCTTAGCTGACGCTTCCCTGAAGAGCTCAACAAGGGCCTTTACGTCCCTGAGCCAGGGCTCCTCGCCCCCCGCCGTGTTCTTAAAGGCGGCCACCTGAACCTTCTTGGTGGGCGCATAGTCGGGAGGGGATGCGAGAAAGGCCACCAGAAGCTCTCCCGCCTTCACGGGGTCCCCTTCCGGACGGGCAAGGCCCTTCTCCTCAAACCATCTTGGCAGGGGGTAGAGGGCAGAAGCGGTGCCCGTGGGAACACGGCCCAGCAGCACCGCGGAAAGGTCGGGCCCCAGGGTGCCCCCAGGCATGTTTAAAGCGCTGATGCTGTGGCACACGTTACAGACATACTTAGCTACGAACAACTGCCTTGCCTGCCGGGCCAGGGCTTGGTCAAAGGTTATCGCCGCCGGGGTGCCCGCCGGCGTCGGGGTAGGTGTTGGAGTGACCACCAGCGTTGGGGTGGGGGTGGGGGTAGCTTTCGGCTTGCAGGTCAAGAGCAGGAGAGAAGAGAGCAACAACTCGGCTATGAGGACCAACTGCAAACGGCTCCGCTTGTTCAAGTCATACCTCCAAGGCGGCATATGCTACATCCCTGACCTTCCCCCGTCAAGGTTCCCTGTGTTCTCTCACAACTTATGGTACAGGTGCGTACAATGAGGGATGCGCAGAAGAGAGATTCGGGAGATAATAGAGACCTGGAAGGCATGTGGTGA